>JAYSRF010000115.1:0-11502 GCA_043721195.1 Fluviicola sp.
AGAATCAATCAAGATACTTGCAAAGAACTTTGTGATTCTTTCGGGTGTAATGGGAGAACAAAAAAATGCAGCGATCATTGATAAACTAGCTTTGGAGCGACTTGGCTTTATGTTCGATTTCGTCTCAGATGCTGAAATTAAGGCCGGAATTCTTCATTTTGGATTATACCATTTCACCTATAAATTCATTCATAATAAACGTGTATTGATCACAATTGATAGGGATAGAAAATCCATTTCACCATTTATTTTCCGAAGGTGGAGTTATGAGATTTCGGAGCAGCGAGCCTGAGAAAGCCTATTCCCTTAAATAAGGGAACATGACTATTCTATAATAATGTATACGGACTAAATGGTTTTCACAACAGTAAATCACTCTTTCACCAATCTCAAAACCTCTTGACTGTTTTCTGCTGTTATGATAACCAAATACATGCCTTTTTGATACGTTGAAATATCAATAGTGGCTGTTTGGCTTAATTCAGCTTGTTCAATCAATTCGCCTAAAACTGAATAAATTGAAACGGTACCTGTTGTTTGATTTCCCAATGATTGGATGGAAACAATTGAATTTGCTGGATTCGGAACGAGTAACCATTGCTGAGAAGATGGTTGTTGCTCACCAATTGATGCTGTGCTGTTTGGATCGGCCTCAAAGTGATGAACTCCTCCTAAATCCTGTCCTACAAAAAGATTCAATAATCCATCACCATCTAGATCTTCAACCCAAAATGAACTGTACAATCCTACATCAATACCGCGGTAGGCATTACTCACCAATGCAAAAGAATCATTTTGACCCAAATGATTATCAATTTCATTGTAATAATGGAGTTTGCCATCATACGCACCTAAAAACAAATGAGTGGTATCATTTACGCGAAAGAAATGAGGAATAGCGTAGCCATCTGGTGTAAGTGTTGATACATCGATACCTCCTAGTGTATCGTCTAATAAGGTGAAAATGGGGGCTGAACTCGTTCCTGTATTGCGGTAATAAGCAATTTCTCCCGTTTTCTTTCCTATTAATAAGTCGAGCAATCCATCATTATCAATGTCAAATAACTGTGGTGCTGAATAGGCAATAACGTTTATCGTTGCACCATTGTTATCCGTTAAACTAGTTGGTGAACTAAAAGAAACGTTGTTTCCTGCTCCAGCAATATTAGTGTAGCTGTTAATCTGACCATTTTCCATTCCGATCAGTAAATCGTCATCGCCGTCATTATCCAAATCACCAAATGTTGGAATGGATCTTAAGCCCAAAGATAAATTGGTTAATCCGAGGAAATCATCATCTAAATAAGTGAATGTTGGCGAACTCAATGAACCCGTATTCCGGTAAACTAAAAAAGCACTTTCTTTTGCTAAAGTCGGTTTATATCGAAAAAAATTCGCCACTAGCAGATCGCGTTTTCCATCGCCATTTTGATCAAAAACAATTGGAATACTGCCTAAACCATGTTCAATCATTTCTTCTTGCAAAAAGCTGGTTGTGCGGAATACAAAATTCGGTTGATTATTAGCGCCTAAGTTTTCATAATAAGTAATACTTCTTTCGTTTTGTGAAACCGTGCGCGCATTCGCTCCAACAATCAAATCTTTGACATTATCATGATTAACGTCTACATAAAAAGATGCCGGGAATAATTGAATGTTAGCTGGAGTAGTATTGCTAGGGAAATTAATGTCTTGCGAAATAAAGGAAGAATTGGTGTTCGGAGCAGTTCCACCATTCATCAATAAAATCAAATTGGGATGCGCAACATCACCCAAAATCAAATCCAGCACTCCATTTGCATTCATATCAAGCGCCAGTAAGGTGGATCCAGAATGTCGTGTTGGTAATTGAGTCAATGAATCTGAAGGAAGTACTTCTATGGTTGCTGATCGTTGTGCATCTGGAATCGATCCATTTCCAGGCCCACATGGCGATTGCGCATCATTTAACAATACTGAATTGTTATTAATATCTTCTCTGAAATTTCCCCAACATTCATTTTTCAAAACATAAACAAGTGAATCTGGGATATCGTAAAGATCCATACTCTGATTTTGATGGTATTCAACGCGCTCGCCACCAATGTGAAAAGTAAGTACATCCAAATCACCATCACCTTCTACATCTACAAATGCAGGAATATCACTTGAACTGATATATAAGTTATTAAAATCGCCAATGTAATCTGTTTCGAGCAAGGGTTTCGCGACTTCCCATATTAATCCTGAAACCGCATTCCCCACATTTTTAAAAACTCTTACACCACCGATTCCATAAGTGAATAAATCATTTTTTCCATCTTGATTGTAATCAACCAAGGTTGCTCTATACCGAATATCACTGGGAAATAAATTTGCACCTCCATATAAGTAGTGATAGGTTGGTGTTCCATTGATCATTTCGGTTGTAAAAACAGCAACTTCATCGCCACTACGATCGAAGACAAATAAATCCATATCACCATCATAATCGATATCTATATCTGAAAACTGCACGAAGTTCAATCCTCCAGCCCATGGATGTTCAAGGGTATCATTACCCACTTTCACAACAATACTCGGGTCAAATTCAAATCCAAGATATGTTTGGGTAAAAGCTGTATGAGAAAAACCAATTGTTAGCGATATGATCAATGAAGTAATTATGCGAAATTTCATAGGAATCCAATAGAATCATTTAATAAAACTGCAACTTCTTAGTTATTTAGAAGCAACCTTCTTCAACGAATATAGTTAAATGAGTAAACATCTACAAATGAGAAAATATACATTGATTTTAATGACGTTATTATTGACTGCGTGGTCGCATGGACAAGATTCTATTTCTGTTTTATTCATTGGAAATAGTTATACAAGTGTCAATGATTTACCATCAATGACCCAACAATTGACTCAGTCATTAGGAAAACAATTAACCATTGGATCAAAACTAAATGGAGGATATACCTTTAATAATCATAGTACAGATCCACAATCGTATGCTGCCATGCACCAACAAAATTGGGATGTTGTAGTATTACAAGGTCAAAGTCAAGAGCCAAGTTTTGATGATACACAAGTAGATACACAAACAATTCCTTTTGCAAAACAATTAGCTGATAGTGTTTATGCGATCAATCCATGTTCCAATGTGCTGTTTTATATGACTTGGGGAAGAGAAAATGGAGATCCGCAATGGGCACCAATTTCTACTTTCGCTGGAATGAATGGTCGCTTATATAATGCTTACCTGCGTATGGCCGATTCAACTGATGCAATGGTTTCCGCTGTTGGTGCTGTCTGGAAATATGTCCGTGATAATCACCCAACAATTCAATTATATGCAGGTGATGGTTCACATCCAAGTGTCGCTGGTTCTTATCTAGCGGCTTGTACTTTTTACACTTCCTTGTTTCAATCTCCATCAATAGGAGCAACTTACACTGCAGGACTGGATGCACAAACGGTTCAACAATTGCAATCAGCAGCAGATTTTGTGATTCTTGATAGCATTGATCACTTTAAATTACATCCTATTAATCAACCAGTTCAAGCGTCATTTATTACGGATCAAAATTTAGGCGAAGTACAGTTTACAAGTACTTCAACTCGTGCCACTACTTTTTCTTGGGATTTTGATGATGGATTTACTGCAAGCGACGAAAACCCGTTACATGTTTATGGAGCAATTGGCAATTATAATGTGGAATTAATTGCATCTAATTCATGTGCTTCCGATACCACGAATTTACTGGTAGATATTTCAACGCTAATTGTAGATGAACTAACATCCGATGAATTTGAACTAATTGAATACAATGATCATTTTGTGGTTAATGCATTCACTAAACCGATTTACTATGAAATCTACACATTTGATGGTAAAATCATCAATAAAGATGAAATTTTAACAGGTGAATCAGCTGAAATTTCTAAGGTAGTGAATGGAGGGATTATTGTGTTAAAAAACAGACAAATGCAACTTTTTATTCGAAGCTTCGTTAACAGAACGTATTAAAGTTCAAATCACTTGTTAATTAGGTGTTTTTGGTGAGTTGTAATTGTTGTTTATTTTTAAGAATAACGAGCTAATTGTTAATCTTCTAATAAAAATCAATTAATATATTAGTGTGGTATTTGATTTTTGCGGACTTTTGTTGTTCTAAAAAATAAATATTGCTTATATGATAAATCGTAACTTAAACCGAATTGTCAGGACATCGCTACTCTTAGTTAGCATTGTTCTTTCAACTACGGCTTTGAAAGCGCAATTGTCTGGAGTTAAAACTATTCCTACAGATTATGCTTCCATTGCTTTGTTCGTTACCGATGTCAATACTCAAGGTGTTGGTGCTGGTGGTGTAACATTAAATGTGCCTGCAGGGTATACTGAAACCTCTACTGGAGTGATTTCATTGACTGCAACTGGTACAATTGCAAATCCAATCATTATCCAGAAATCAGGTGCAGGTGCTAATCCTGTTATCACTTCTTATACAGGAGGTGTGGGTACGCCTGGAACTGCTGTGCAAGATGGTATTTTTGCTTTAGTTGGTTCTGACTATGTTTTAATAGACGGAATTAACCTAACTGAAAATGCTGCGAATACAACGAATCCTTCCACAATGGAATATGGATTTGGTTTGTTTAAAGCGAGCGCCACTGATGGTTGTCAGTTTAATTTGATTCGCAATTGTGTGATCACATTGAATCGAGTGAATAATGCAACAGGTACAGCACCTGCGTTTGACGGTTCTCGTGGTATCAATGTTGTGAACTCATTGATTGCGACCCAAACTACAGCTGTTACTGTTACTGCTGCAACTGGATCTAATTCAAATAACCTTTTTTACTTGAATACAATTCAAAACGTAAACATTGGTATTGCTCTTTCCGGTTTTGCAGCTTCTACTCCTTTTACATTGGCTGATACAGGAAATGATATTGGAGGTTCTTCTCTTGCTACTGCAAATTCAATTTTGAATTATGGTGGTGGAGCAAGTGCAACGAATCCTGCTGCTGGTGTTAGAACGGTTAACCAATGGGCATTAAATGTTTCGTACAATACCATCAACAATAACACTGGAGCTGGTGTAAATCATATTTCTACATTACGTGGTATTTTAATTGGTGCAGCAACTTCTGCTAGTGCAACTATTAATAATAATACAGTCACTGTTATTTCAGGTGCTACAACTTCTTTATTGGAAGGTATCTCGAATGCATCTGGTACTACTGCGGCTTCTAATACAATTAATATTAACAATAACACTGTTAATATGGCCTATTCAACTGCAACTTCTGCTTCTGAAACAGGGATTGCAAATACAGGATCAGCGAATGTTGTTAATATTAATGGAAATACGGTAACGAGTGTTCTTACTTTGCCATTGGCACAGAATGTAATGTCTGGTACTGGTACGCTAACAGGTATTTCTGGGGGATCTCCAACAACCTTAACTGTCAATAACAATACGATTCAAAGTTTCGCTAGAACTTCTTTTGCTGGAGGAATCACACGTGGTATTGTTATTACTAGTCCAGCAACCACAACTATTTCAGGAAATACAATTGAAAACATCGCTTACGCTACACCTACTTCAACAGGTAGTATTGATGGTATTTACAGTTTTTCCAGTGCTGTTACTGTAACCATTACAAATAACATCATTCGGAATCTATCAACACCAGCAACTGGTACAATTACAGGAATTCGTGAATTTGGTGTTGCTGGTACAAAATTGATAACAGGAAATCAAGTTTATAGTTTTGCCACTACATCTGGTGGTGCTGGCGGTGCTTCTTTTAGCGGGATTTTCACTTCAGTTGGGACTGTTAACGTTCAAAATAACACTATTTACAATTTAGTTTCCACAGGAACATCAGGTGGTACTGGTGGAACAATTAATGGTATTCAAACAAGTGCAGGTACAACGACAACCTTTCTCGCGAATAAAATCTATGACCTTTCAACAAACTCAACAAATCCAATAGTATCTGGGGTTTTGATTTCAGGCGGAACAACAATTAATGTTCATAATAATTTAATTGGTGATTTAAGAACACCGTTTGCAAATGCTGCAAATCCATTAATTGGGATCAATGTTACTGGTGGAACGACTGCAAATATCGCCTACAATACTGTTCATTTGAATGGAAGTAGTGCTGGTGCATTGTTTGGGTCAAGTGCAATTTCTGCTTCTACAACGCCAACAGTTAACTTGAATAATAATATTTTCTCAAATACTTCAAGTATTAGTGGAGCAGGTCTTGCTGTAGCCTATAGACGTTCAACTGCAACATTGACATCTTATGGTGCTACTTCAAACCGTAACGATTTTATTGCTTCTACGATTTATACGGATGGAACAAATACGGATGTAACATTTGGTGCTTACCAAACACGAGTAGCAGCACGTGATGCTAATTCCATCAATCAAGCCCCTAACTTTTTAAGTACAACAGGTTCAAATGTAAACTTCTTACATATTAATGTTACTTTACCAACATTAATAGAAAGTGGTGGTGCTGTGTACGCAGGAGTTACGACAGATTTTGACAATGATATTCGTCAAGGAGCTGGTGGGTATTTAGGTACTGGAACAGCACCAGATATAGGTGCTGACGAATTTGAATTGGCTGTTGTGAATTGTTCTGCCGCTAGTGGAGGAACAATCTCTCCTTCTACCAATACCGTTTGTGAAGGAACAACAAGATTGATAACTTCTGTTGGTGCAACGAACCTCAATGGTAATACCTTTCAATGGAAGGTTTCATTGACACCAGGCGGTCCTTACTCAAATGTAGTAGGCGGTTCTGGAGCAACAACTACAGCATATACTACTGGCGTTTTAACAACTGGAACTTATTATTATGTATTGGAAACAACATGTTCTTTCGGCGGCTTAACAGGTCTGTCAAATGAATACACACTAGTTGTGAGTGCATTGCCAGTCGTTTCGGTAACACCTCCAAGTGCTACCTATTGTATTGGAGGAACTGCTGTTGCTTTAACAGCAAGTGGCGCGTTTACGTATGCATGGTCTCCTGCTGCTGGATTATCAGCTACAACTGGAGCCAATGTGAATGCTTCACCAGCTTCAACAACTACTTATGCTGTTGTTGGTGTTTCTGCAATTGGATGTACAAGTTTGCCAACAAATGTAGTGGTTACTGCAAAATCAACTCCTACTATTGCTTCTGTTACAGCAACTCCATCAAGTGTTTGTTCTGGTGGAAGTTCTCAATTGCAAGTAAACGCAAATCCTCCTAATGTAAATGAATATGTGTTTACTGCAGGTACAGGTACAACCCTAGACCCAATGACTGGAGCTACTACCGTTATTACAACAAGTAACGACGATACACCAACTGCTGCTGCAGCAGGTATTGGATTTGCTTTCCCTTTCAATGGAACTACTTTTACACAATATTCTGTTTCTCCTGATGGATGGTTATCATTAGGTGGTGCAGTTGCAACTTCTTCTTTTACGAATCAAGTTACACTTGCATCAAATACACCTAAAATATACCCACTTTGGGATGATTTGGCTACGGGTACAACAGGTAATGTTAAAGTGTTAGTTACAGGTACTTCTCCGAATCAAATTTTTAAAGTTGAATGGAATGTTACTGTACCACGTAATACAACTGGTCCTGCCAACTCTACTTTCCAAGCTTGGTTGTATGAGAGTACAGGTGTTGTTGAATTTCGTTATGGAACAATCGGTGTTGCTACGGGCACAATGTCTGCTGGTTTAACAGGTTCTGCTACCAATTTCAATAGCATTACCTATTCATCAAATACAGCTTCTTCAGTAACGCCGAATGACAACAACACAGTTGTGCCTCCGGTTGGAACGATTTACACATTTACCCCTCCAGTGTTTACTTATTCATGGACTCCAGCAACATTCTTGAATAGTACAACAATTGCTAATCCAATGGCTTCAGGTATTACGGCAACAACAACATACAATGTTACAGCATCGAATGGTATTTGTCCGTCAGCAGCTTCTCCAGTAACCATTACTTCAGGTTCTGCATTGACATCTTCAGCAAGTATTACTCCTTCAAATACAGTTTGTGCTGGTACTGCAATTACCATTTCAGCAACTGGAATTGGTGGTGGTGCTCCTTACACGTATGCTTGGACTGGTCCAAACGGATTTACTTCAACTAGTGCAAGTAACCCGATTGCATCTGCTGCTTTAATTAACGCAGGTTTATATAGTGTAACTGTTACTGATAATTGTGGTGCTACTTCAGTGAGTACTGTAACGTTAACAGTGAATACATTACCTGTAGTTACAGCTACACCTGCAACTTCATTGTATTGTGCTCCTGGAACAGGAGTTAATTTGACAGCTAGTGGAGCGAATACGTATACTTGGTCTCCTGCTGCAGGTTTATCTGCAACTACTGGAGCTACGGTTACTGCAACTCCAAGTACTAATACAACTTATACAGTTGTTGGTACTGATGGAAACGGTTGTACTTCCTCCACTACTGCAACAGTCAATTCTGCTTTAGCGATTACTTCTGTTACTGCTACAGCAACTCCAGCAACTACATGCGTTGGTAATTCAGTGTTAACAGCTGCAGCAGTATTGGCATCATCAACCTATTGTGCATCAACACATGCAAGTGGTTGTTCTGGAGATAATATGAGCAATGTCTCTTTGGGAAGCATTTCGAATGCTACTGGAACAGGTTGTGGTGGCGCAAGTCGTTATACCTATTTTGCACCAAGCGCAACTACAACAACGACGCTATCTACTTCTGGTGGACCTTACTCGTTGAGTGTAACATTTGGAACAGATGGTAACCAATACTTCGGTGCATGGATTGATTACAATCAAAACGGTACACTTGAAGCTTCAGAATTTTTAGGAGCCTCTGCGAATGCTGGTGCAAGTGGTACAATTGCTGTTTCGTTTAGTGTTCCTATTGGAGCTTACAATGGTGTTACTCTTATGCGTATTGTAGGAGGTAATGATGCAGCAGTATTAGCTACTCAAGCATGTGGAGCTTCTTCTAGTCCATGGGGTGAAACACAAGATTATTCAGTAACAATTTCTGGTGGAGTTGATCCATATACCATTACTTGGAGTCCTGCTACTTATCTTTCGTCTACATCAGGTCCTAGTGTATCTGCTTCAGGAATTGCAGCGAATATTACTTATACTGCTACTGCAACTACTGCAGCTGGTTGTACAAATTCTGCTAATGCTTCTGTTACGTTACTTGCTCCTTCGAGCTCGTCTTCATCAGCTTCGGCTTGTGGTTCATATACATGGGCTCAAAATAGTACAACATATACTACTTCTGGTGCTTACACGGCAATCGTTCCGAATGCTGTAGGTTGTGATTCAACAATCACATTGAACTTAACAATCAACCAACCGTCAACTTCATCAGTGACAGTAGCTGCTTGTGGTTCATACACTTGGGCTCAGAATGCTACAACTTACACAACATCTGGCGCTTACCCTGTAACACTTGCTGGTGCGAATGCAGTTGGTTGTGATTCAACAATTACGTTGAATTTAACAATCAATCAACCGACAACATCATCGTTGACAGTTGCAGCTTGCGGTTCTTATACATGGGCTGAGAATGCTACAACGTATACAACATCTGGTGCTTACCCTGTAACACTTGCTGGTGCGAATGCAAATGGTTGTGATTCAACAGTTACGTTGAACTTAACAATCAACCAACCATCAACATCATCAGTGACAGCTACTGCTTGTGGTTCATACACTTGGGCTGAGAATGCTACAACGTATACAACATCTGGTGCTTACCCTGTAACACTTGCTGGAGCGAATGCTGCTGGTTGTGATTCAACAGTTACATTGAACTTAACAATCAATCAACCGTCAACTTCATCTATGACGACTACTGCTTGTGGTTCGTACACATGGGCTGAAAATACTACAACGTATACGACTTCTGGTGCTTATTCTGTAGTACTTGCTGGAGCGAATGCTGCTGGTTGTGATTCAACAGTTACGTTGAACTTAACGATTAACCAAGCAACTTCATCTTCTATGTCAGTTACTGCGTGTGATTCATACACATGGGCTGAAAATGGAACGACGTACACAACTTCTGGTGCTTATTCTGTAACACTTCCTGGAGCGAATGCAAATGGATGTGATTCAACAGTTACATTAAACCTTACAATTGGTGCTCTAGTTGCAACTGCTACTGATAATGGCGACGCAACAATCACTGCTTCTACTGGTACAACTTACCAATGGATCGATTGTTCTGATAACAGTGCAATTGCAGGTGAAACCCTTCAAGTGTTTACTGCTACAGCAAACGGTGATTATGCAGTTGTTGTAACGAGTGGTTCATGTTCAGACACATCTGCTTGTGTGAATATCGATTACATTGGTTTAACAGAATTGTCTGAATCGGGTATTCGTGTATCACCTAACCCAACAAGCGGTGATGTGTTTATTACGATGACTTCTGCAACTGAAGCTACGATTGAAGTAGTGGATGCAAAAGGAAAATTATTAAATACTGTAAAAGTAGTAAACGGTGAAAAAGTTAGTCTTGCTAACTACGAAACTGGAGTTTACTTCTTACGAATTAAAACGGATAACGGTTCTGCTATTGAGCGTATCGTGAAGAACTAATAATTCAAACAATTAAAGCAAAGGCTGTTTATCTTCTGATAGGCAGCCTTTTGTTTTTAACCCGATTTCCATTTTTCGAACCTCAGTTATTACAGATGAATAAACGTTGCTAACCGTTATTACTATAAAATTCTTATGATTTTATTTAAGTCCCGAAATGCTTGCTATTGCTGGGTTCAGAGATTTTTTGTAACTTGTATGGAATTAAGTAAACTTAGAAGAATCTACATGTAGAACCTCAATATTAGCACCCTTTTTAGTACCCTAGCTTGGAGAACTTGCTCATACATTTGACCATCATTAAATCTCAAGTACATGAAACTTAGAATCAATTTTACTTTAAAAACAGGATTATCTGGGGAGATTCCCGTTTTAGCTATTCTGAACTACGGTTACAAAGAATACGATGTAACCAAACAAAAGAACGTGTATAAACCATTGAAGTATTATACTGGAATCAAACTTACAAAATTAGAGTGGAACGATCAAGAGAAACTTCCTGTAAAGAAATCCGTTCAATTACAATTGCTCCAAATTGAGCAACAAATCAACGATGTGTTTAACGCATTGAATCTAAATGATGAAGTAACCCCCGAAAGTTTAAAGAATGCGTTAGATCAAAAAATCAAGGGTAAAAAAACCGAAACAGTGAAGCGGGTACGCATCATTGATTTTGTGAAAAACGAAATCCTAGTTGATCCGCTTTTAAAACATCAAACCAAAATAGCATACACATCGTTTAGCAATCACATGACCGAATTGGAGAAAAAAATAGGGAAACCGATCTACAGCAATGAATTCAACGAAGCTATTTACACCGCTTTTATAGAAGAAGTGCGTTCAGTTTCCAAACGTGGAAACAGTGTAG
>JAYSRF010000116.1:0-4227 GCA_043721195.1 Fluviicola sp.
TTTTGCATCACGAACGCAATTCCATCCGCTCCACCATCATTGGCACCTAAATACACATCAATTTCATATTGAAAATTGGCTAAGAAATTGAGTGTTGAATTGGCGTCCCAGGCACATCCACGTTGTGACATTAAATCGGGAGATACGGTTACGCAATTATAAGGCGAAGCAGAAACAGCATCATCAACTAAGTTAAATTGGGGATTGGTAGATGTTCCTGTTGTAAAGCTTTGAATGGCACAACCAGCAGCGGTTCCTGCTCCATTTTTCGGACGAATTTGCCAGTAATAAGTTGTACTGTAATTCAAGATTGGAGAATACGTTGTTGCAGTTGTGTTTGCAAGAAATGGTGGTACAGGAGTTGTTCCAAAGTAGACATCATAACTTGTAGCGGTATTACAGCCGCTAGAAACAGGAGCTGTCCAAGAAATACCATTACAAGTAGTAACATTGGTTGCTAAATTTGCTGGAACTAGACCAGTGGCGCAGGTAGGAACAGTTGGATTATCAGAAATCAATGAAATGGCATCAATTGTAGCGCCAGGATTTGTTCCCACAGAATTATCATTTTGCCAACTGAAAACCAATCGTTTTGTTGTGCCAGCATTTGCAGCAGCAATGGTAATTGTAGCCGTTCCACAAGCTGCTTGTAAATTATAAAAGGAGCTTCCTAATTGAACAGCAGTTCCATCACTGGTTGTAAATTGGGTATTTGCAACTGGTACTACTGCAGTTGAACCTAAATAGATACGTAAACCATCGAAACCACCTTCACCCTGACATTTCCAATTGAATGATAAGGTAATGCAGGTTTGACCTGCGGGAAACGTGACATCCTTATAGAAATGTGAAACATCTGAAGTGGTAATAGTATAATTGTTATTTCCAGCTGCTGTTCCAACATAAGCACCTTTTGTTCCTACACAAAAAGATTGTGTACCAGTAAACCATCTATTCGTCGCTCCGTTTACAACTGACCAACCATTTGCAGGAAAGGTATTGGTAGCATTTTGAAAACTTCCATCAGCTCCAGATGTACCTGTTGCGTTAGCTGCATTGATAATGGTGGTTTGCCCAATCAAGGAAACAGGCAATAAACAGATGTACACAAGAATTACAGCAGTAGTTTTTTTAAAATTCAGTAGCATTTGCTTTTAATTTAGTAGTAACTATAATAGTTCAAAACTAAGGCAAAACTATACTTTTAGTATATCGGTTTAGTAAATGTCTTGTTTTTGTCTCGCTCAAGACAGGTTGAGAAAATGGGGTTTAACGAAAAAAAGACCCGTATTCAGGGTCTTTCGTGTTTGATAATAAGAGCTTTACTACATTCTGTTTGGAACATTTATTCCGAGACACGACATGGAGCTTTTGATCACTTTTGCCACGTTTCGACTTAAAATCAAGCGCATATTTTTCTTATTTAAATCACTTTCTTGATTGATATTTACAGTTTGGTAGAATTGATTATACAGTTTTACCAACTCGTAGGTGTAATTAGCAACCAATGCTGGAGAATAGTTTATGGCAGCTTCCTCAATCGCTTTTGGATAGTCAGCCAATTGTTTTATAATCTCCACTTCAGTTGGTTCCAACGCCACTTGTTCGAATGCATGAATGGTATCTGATTTAGAAAGCAACGATTGAATTCGTGCGTGAGCATATTGAATAAACGGACCAGTATGACCATTTAATTCAATTGATTCGGCAGGATCGTATAACATCCGTTTTTTTGGATCAACTTTTAACAAGTAATATTTCAAGCCACCTAATCCGATTGTTTTAAACAAACTTTCTTTTTCAGCAGTATCCATTCCTTCTAAATGACCACGTTCTGATGTCATTTCACGTGCGCTCTCAATTACTTCATCAATTAAATCATCCGCATCGACAACTGTTCCTTCACGAGATTTCATTTTTCCAGATGGCAAGTCTACCATTCCATAGGAAAGGTGATAACACGCTTCTGCCCAATTATAACCTAACTTTTTCAAGATTAGAAATAATACTTGAAAGTGATAATCTTGTTCGTTTCCTACGGTATAGATGATTCCTGTTAATTGCGGATAATCACTGAAACGATCTACGGCAGTTCCTAGATCTTGCGTCATGTAAACGGAAGTACCATCTGAACGCAGCAATAATTTATGATCAAGCCCTTCGCTGGTCAAATCGATCCAAACTGAACTATCTTCTTTTTGATAAAGTACACCTTTTGCTAATCCTTCACTTACTAAATCTTTCCCTAGAATGTAGGTTTCAGATTCATAATACAACCGATCAAAATCAACGCCCATTTTATCATAAGTGACATTAAAACCGTCGTAAACCCAATTGTTCATGGTTGTCCAGAGCAAATAGATTTCAGGATCACGACCTTCCCAACGCACCAACATGTCTTTTGCTTCGCGTAAGATGCTTGTTTCGTTTTTGGCTAAATCTTTGATTTTTGCTTGAATTCCAGCAACTGCTTTATCCTCTTTTCCAACTAATACAGCAACAAATTCGTGGTATTTAGCAACTGTGTCATGTGAGAATCCATCAAACGAACCAGCTTCCCATTCAGCAATAATTGCATTTGCTTCAGCATTGAATCGTTTGTCAAATTCAACATAGTATTTACCAACGAGTTTATCTCCTTTTAACCCCGTATTTGCAGGAGTTTCACGTTCTCCTTTTTCATTCAATGGAGAAAATTTACTCCAAGCGAGCATGCTTTTGCAAATATGAATTCCGCGGTCATTGATGATTTGTGTTTTGATTACTTCATGACCATTTGCTTTTAAAATTTCAGCAATTGAATAGCCGAGAAAATTATTGCGGAGATGTCCTAAATGCAAGGGTTTATTGGTGTTGGGAGACGAATATTCCACCATTATTGCTGGCTTTGAATTGGGCTCTTGAAAACCAAATTTCGGTAGCGTATCGATTTCTTTTAATGCATCCAACCAATAGATTTCAGGATAAACAAGGTTGAGGAATCCACCAATTTGATTGAATCCGCTAATCAACTTTAAATCATCTCTCAAGAATGTACCAATCAAATTTCCTAACTCTACGGGCGATTTTCCTGCCAGTTTCATCAAAGGAAATAAAACAAGCGTACTATCTCCTTCAAATTCCTTTTTGGTTTTTTGAAATTGAATTGATTGCTCCTGTACCTCAGTTCCCAAAAGGGTGGAAGCATTTTTCAGAAGTGCATTCTTGATGGTGTTTTCCATGTTTATTTTTATGCGTTTAATGACTCTACTACAGCTTCGATAAGCGAAAAAGTAGTTTCAGCCATTGTGTTGATTTTATTATCGAGGCACGGATTTACTTCTACAAATTCGATGCAGATTGTTTTAGGGTTTTGCGCCAATAACGTGAGTATTTCTTTTGCTTCTTGTGGTGAGATGCCATTTCCAACTGGTGTTCCTGTTCCAAAAGACGTTAATTCTGGATCCATTGAATCTACATCGAATGAAACATAAATAATATCGCATTCATTCAGTTGACTTGTTATTGCTTGAATGACAATAACCGATCCCTCTCTTCGAAGAATTTCAACTGGGTGATTGACAATGTGTAAACGATCAATAATGGCATTTTCTTCTTCCTCGGTGTCACGAACAGCAACAAAAACCAAATCTTCTGGAAGTAACTTCGGTTCTTGATTCCCATATTTTTTCAATCTATTCCACGTAGCAACAGTTTGATCTTCTGGTTCATTTCGTTGCATTTCTTTATTGTCATCAGCCAAAGAGATTGACAAAGGCATGCCATGAATATTTCCAGAAGGAGTAGTATAGGGTGAATGTAAATCCCCATGAGCATCTATCCAAACGACACCCAGTTTTTTATCTGGAAATGCTGTTTTAATACCAGCAATTGTTCCAGCCGCAGAACCATGATCTGCAGCAATTACGAGTGGGAATTTTCCAGCGGTCAACAAATCAGTTGTTTTTGTTGCGATGACCTCAAACATGCGTTCAAATCCTTCAATGCGTTTTGCGAAAGGAGTTGTTGTTTCTTGATCAATAAAATGATTGAAATCAGGCAAAGGGTGTAAGGGGAATTGTCCAAAAAACGGATTGTTTTGTTTTCTTGCAGCAGCTATGATTGCACCTGGCCCCAAGGATGCGCCTCTAGTTCCTGCTGTTATTTCAGATGTGTTGAGAATGATTTCAATATTTCGATGCATAAAAAGCTTTTAGCACAGCAAAAATAGGTTTTCGAAGCTGAAAG
>JAYSRF010000117.1:0-34999 GCA_043721195.1 Fluviicola sp.
CAAATGGAGCGCATTGACGGACAAACAGCGTCGAGTTTTCTTTTGCTTACTTTTCTTTTGCGGAAAGAGAATTGGATACAATTCGAAGTCCAAGCGTCAGCGCAGGTTAGAAAAGTAAGGTCAATTAAGGAAGTATTAGAGATTTTGGTATTTAATTGGACAGTATTATAATAGAATACAAGACTCTGTTTTTCGCGTTATCGCTATTTTCATCCCCCAATCTTCATTCTTTTTGTTGAATGATTATCTTTGCGCCATGACAAAACAATGGAATGGAAACGCCTTTAAATTAGGTATGTTGGGCGGTGGTCAATTGGGTAGAATGTTTATTCAAGAAGCGCTCAACTATGATGTACACGTTCACTGTATGGATCCTGATAAAGATGCTCCCTGTAAAACAATTGCAAGTAGCTTTACAGTTGGTCAACTAACAGATTATGATCAAGTAATGCAATTTGGACAAGATAAAAATGTGCTAACGGTAGAAATTGAGCACGTTAATGTTCTTGCGCTGCTTGAATTAGAGAAACAAGGTGTCCGTGTTTTTCCTCAACCACGTGTTTTAGCGATTGTACAAGATAAAGGATTACAGAAACAATTTTATTCGGAACATCACATTCCAACTGCTCCATTCAGATTGGTTGAATCGAAAGAAGCTTTAGTAAATGAATTACCTGCCATGCCCTTTGTTCTGAAGTTAAGAAAAGGTGGATATGATGGAAAAGGCGTTCAAATTATACGTTCTGAATCTGATTTAGAAACCTGTTTTGATGCTCCTTGTATTGTTGAAGAAATGGTTCCTTTTTCGAAAGAACTTTCAGTAATCGTTGCACGAAATGAAGCTGGGCAAACTGCTGTTTACCCAACTGTTGAATGTGAATTTAGTCCAACAGCAAACCTAGTAGAATTTTTATTTTCCCCAGCAGAAGTTTCGCCTGAAATAGAACAAAAGGCAACGCAACTGGCGGTTGAAATCATCGATAAATTAGAAATGGTCGGTTTATTGGCAGTTGAGTTATTCCTTACCAATGATGGCGCATTATTGGTCAATGAAATAGCACCTCGCCCACATAATAGTGGTCATCATACAATTGAATGCGCCTTGACATCGCAGTTTGAACAACACATGAGAAGTATCCTCAATGCGCCCTTAGGAAACACTGCTTTGGTTTCTCCAGGTGTGATGATTAATCTCTTGGGTGAACCTGGGTACGAAGGAATAGCCCAATATAGTGGATTGAATGAAGTGATGCAATGGAGTGGAGTGAAAGTACATTTATACGGTAAACATTTCACCAAACCGCTACGTAAAATGGGGCATGTAACAATTTATGGAGCGGAATTGGATCAAGTAAAAGCCGTTGGACGAAAAGTCAGCGAAACCCTAAAAGTGATTGCCTAATTTTTTTTGAATAAAGTGCATCGCATTTATATTGAAAGCATTCTGTTCTGAATAATAAATTTAATGTCGAATTCAGGTTATTTGGTTGACTCTTTCTTTATTAAATTTGTTACCTTGGTAAATTAAATTAATTAATTGAGCCCATTTCGATTCACATTCATTACTTTCTTGTGTGCTTTTCATTTTGTGACAAGTGCTCAACTTTATACGTTTCGAAATTATAATCATCGAGATGGCTTGAGTATGGAGTCAACCTTGTCTTCTGCGCAAGATGGTAAAGGCTACTTATGGGTTGGAACGGATGGTGCTGGTTTAATGCGTTTCGATGGTTTGCATTTTCATGAAGTTGGTCCAGCAGGTAAAAGTTTTCAATACCATGTATCATCCATCTACACAAAACCAGATGGCACTTTGTTTTTTTCTTCCTTGTATGACGGTGTATTTAGCTTTGTAAAGGACGATTATAACCTGATTTATAAGCCTTCCCGATATGATGGTGAGAGTCGTTATGTATCAATGGTTGATACCTCATTGGTCTTGGTATGTAATAATTCAATTAACATCTTGAGCCAAAAGGGTCGACTCATTCGCCGCTATTCTTTACGTCCAAATGGATCACTAACGATTCAACAAGTACTAAAAATACCTCAAGCAGTATTGGTTTTCACGAATTGTGGAAATTTCATCATTCGAGAAAATAAAATTATTCCATTGGAATCATGGTTTAGCAAGTTTGCGAATACTTCCTTTAAACCTGTATTTGGAACTTTTTCTACGAATCGGTTAGTTCTTTACTCGGGAGATGTAAAAGAACAATTAGAACTCGTTATTACAAATGATTGTAAGATCTTTTCTGGTCGAAGAGCAATGACTCCATTTAAGGTAACTTTTGAAGAAGGTGATCGTGTTGTTAAGGTGTGTGAACGTCAAAACAAAGCCTATTTATACACTGAAAAATCTCGGATTTATCAATTAAAAAATGAATCGCTAAAGTACATCATTTTGAATTACTCTGGTGCTATCTCCTCTATTGAAGCGCTTACAATTGATCAGAATGATGACTTGTGGATGAATTGTATGCAAGGATTGTTTAAGGTATCACTAGAGCCCTTTACAAAAGTAGAATTAAATCAAATTTATGCTGATAACACCATTTGTTTAGTTCATAGAACAACATCGAACGTTTTGATATTGGGGAACATGAACGGGATTCTAAAAGTTGGAAATATCTATTCAAACAACGCACTTCAGTCCTATAATTATCGAGGTTATCAGGTATCAGAATCTAATCAGGGCGTTTTTATTGCAACTGATCAAGGGGTTTTGCAGGTTAAGAATTTTGGAGTAGTTCCAACATCATTTCCACATCAAAAGGGCAAGGAAATTTCATTAATTCATTGGGACGGATCCAGCTTTTGGTATTCACCGAGAGGAGAGGGGCTAGTCCGTTATAATCCAACGTCGAAACAAACACAGCTATACGTAAAATTGACAACCAATTATCCGGATCATTTCTATACAGCACAGAACAATTTTGATAATACAACTGTCTATTTTGGGACCAATGATGGCATCTATAAATTTGAGAAGAAAAGTGAAAAGATGCGACGTATCGATCAATTTTCTTCACTTGGTTCCTATTCTGGTGTCTCCACAAAAGATAAATTTGGAACCTGTTGGTTTTCGATGGACAAAGGACTGGCTGGAATAACAAGTCGGGGTGATTTTATCCAAATTGATGATCCTTCTAAACTACCATCAACCTTATTTTATACGTTAACTTCGGATGATTATGGCAACTTGATTGCGGGTACCAATAAAGGAATTAACATCATCACAGTTGATAAATATGGAAATGTGGTGCATCAAACGAATTATTCGTCAAAAGAAGGATTTGGAGGTTATGAAACCCACATGCGTTCACAGTTTCAATTTGGAAACTATGGATATGTTGGAACGATAGAAGGTTTGTTTTTAATCAATACAGAAGTTTTTCGTGCGTATCCTTTACCTCCAAAACCTATTATTTTATTGGGTAAAGAAAATGCAAATGGGGTTCTTCAAAAATATTCCGATAATTCATCCTTTACCTTTCGATGTTTATTGGCAAAGTCAAATGCGATACTCTATTCTTATCGGGTAAAAGGGTTTAAAGATAAATGGTCTGATTTCTCATTTGAAAACCAAATTGAGCTCGCAAATTTACCAAATGGAACTTATGAATTGGAAGTGCGCGCATCGTATGATGGTATATCAATTTCAAGTACCGCCACGCACACAATTGTAATCGAATTGCCCATCTGGCGCACAAAATGGTTCATTGTTTTTCTAGTCATTGTTTTAGGAATTATCAATATTGCTTACTTAGAATGGTCGAAGTCTTATTTGTCGAATAATATTTTTGATACAAAAGATGTTTCCATCGATGTACGAATGATTCCGAAATTGATCTTGTTTGGTCTTGTAATCAATGCTTCTATGTTGATCGTTGCCCAATCTGTTGATGCAACTTTCGGAGAAATGAATGTGGTCAATTTGGTTTTTTCAGGAATCATGTTGGGTTTTTACCTGTTAAGTCGTTATTATACAACTGTAATGGGAAGTCAAAAAATATTGACAGCCCTATTTTATCTGACGTATGGAGCTTTGATGGTTGAGAATTATTACTTAATCTATACGACAAACATTCACCCATTTCCAGTTTTTTCCATTACAATGGCAACAAGCGTTATTCCATTTGTGGTTACGCGAATTCGCTGGGTCATCATCATTACTTTTTTACAATTATTCATTGCTGCAACACTTCTAATTTGGGTAGAAGATGTTATTTACAATGAAATTCTATTCATCGCTGCCATTATGGTTTCTGGTGGAATTGCAATTATGGTAACGTATTTGCGAAACAATTCCCTAGAGAAACTCATTTTTGTAAGTGGTGTGATTAATAAAGGGAATGTGATGGCCATTTCTTTTAATCAAAAAGGGATAATCACTTATTGTAGCGAGAATATTACTGACTTTTTTGCCCTCGATTTTACTGCGGTTGTGGGTAAACAAGTAAGCATATTAAACCCGTTTGTGGCTGCGTCAGAAATGCGTGAAATTAGTTTGACCAATGAATTTGAGGATGGCCGAATTTTCTTAATTCCCATGTATGACAAAAACAACAATGTCATCTGGATTGAATGGTCGTGTAAGTATTTCAATGATGCGGTTAAAGTGATTATGGGGCAAGATGTCACAGATAAGTTGACCCTCACAACGAATTATCAATCATTGGTTGAAAATGCCCAAGATATGATTTATCAAACGGATATTGACGGTAATTTCATCTTTGCGAATGAACGTTGTGTGCAGTTATTTGGTTTCAGACATGATACAATTATTGGCAAAAATTCCATTTTATTGATTGCACCTGATCACAAAGATCGTGTTGTACAATTTTATACGGATCAATTCCAGAATAGATTGCATCATACGTATGTCGAATTCCCCATCAAGTCACGCGACGGTCGCATTTTTTGGGTTGGTCAAAATGTGACGATGGTATACGAGCCAGGATCGCGCAAACGTGTCTCTGGATTTATCGCTTTGGCGCGTGATATCACTGAAAAACGTGCCAATGATTTGTTGATTGAGCAACAAAATAAAGACATTACTGCGAGTATTAATTCGGCAAAACGCATTCAATTTAATTTATTGCCAGACCCGCGTATGTTGAATGTTCATTTTGAACAATCGTTCGTACTCTTTAAACCAAAAGACATAGTCAGTGGTGATTTTTATTGGGTTGAAGAGATGGACAATAAACTCATTGTTGTATTGGCTGATTGTACTGGTCATGGCGTTCCTGGTGCCTTTATTACCATTTTAGGTATTAACTTATTGAATCAAATTGTGCGAGAACGTAAACAATTTGAACCTGACGTGATTCTCAATCAATTGAATCGAGAATTGGAATTGATTTTGCGCCAAAACGAAGGGAGCGTCATGTTTGATAGCATGGAAACGCTTGTTTGTGTGTTTGAAAAAGATGTATTGACCTATGCAAGTAGTGGGGTTTCAATGGTGCATCAAAAAGAAGATGAATTGATCTTACACCGTTCAACAAAAATTCAAAATGATACCGATGTAGAACATGCCTTGTACACAAAACACGAAATTTATTTTGATTCCACAGATCGTTTTTATTTACTGACGGATGGGTATCAAAAACAATTTGGCAGTATTCGCAATAAAAAGTTCGGCTTTAAACGCATCTTAGAATTGCTTGAAAAGATTTGCATCGAATCCATGCCGTTGCAAAAGAAATACTTTGAGAATGCTTGGCGAAACTGGTCAGAAACGCAAGAACAAACGGATGATATTACGATTATTGGTTTGAAAGGTTTTAACCCGAAAGAAGAATCGAGGCGCGATTAAAATTTTACACCGCGGTTTAAACCTGTAAATAAGGATGTTGAATTTTTGAAGGAATTTTGCAACGGTCTTATGATTAATTCATTGCACGTCTCACCAAATAATAAACTGGTAGGAAAGACGTAATCATACTGAGAGAACTCACAAGTCCGATGATCAGTAACCCATCTTGAATAGTAAAATTGATTGGAAAAGCTTCACCACCAGAATTAGGCATCTCCAAAAACGCTCCATAGAATTGAGCCAAACAAACTCCTGCGCCCAATATGATTCCAATTACAATACCTTTTCCAGCAATGAGCAAGCCTTCAAAGAAAAAGATGCGGAAAATAAACGATTGATTCGCACCAAAATGGATCATGGTGCGCACATTGTCTTTTTTCTCAATAAACAACATGGTTAAGGAAGCGATGAGGTTGAAGGCCGCCAAGATGAATACAAATACCAAGATGATAATGACAATTCGTTTTTCAGATTGACTGGTTTTGAAAATTAATTCATTTTTTTCAGCTGCTGTTTTTACGACGAATTGTTTACCAAGCAAGGTTTGGAGCCGTTCCTTTACTTCGAATGCGTCTTCGCCTTTTTTCAGTCCTAGATACAATGCTGTTATTTCGTGATCGTAGTTTAATTGATCTTGTGCAAAAGAAAGTGGAACCATTACAAACTGAGCATTCACTTCTCGGTTATAATTCATGCGACAAACAACCCGAAGATTGGTAGTCTTGAATGGGCTTTTGCGTTTGGAAATAGAAGCGTCTCGCAGCGGTGTGTAGACAACAAGTTGTTCGAAACCATCTAATTCGGAAATGTATCCATCCAATTTATCAAGTAATGTTGCCCCAATAATTGCGGTTGGTTTACCATTTTCTTCCAAACTAGGATAACCGTCAACAATGTGTTGTTCGATTTCACAGGTTTTGAGATAAGAACCATCAATTCCAATGAGTTGGGCATTGACCCATTTTTTTTCGTGTTTTAAAATGACCGTTTCTTCGATCGCTCTACTAACCCGTAAAACACCATCAACTTGCGCAATTTTTTTAAGATCAACTGTTGATTCTTTGAATGTTTTCCCTTCATTGGATCGAATAATAATGGGAGCGTCATACGCACTGTAAAGTCGCTCCACCATACCTTCAATACCATTAAATGCAGAGATAAGGATCACCAAGGCGGCTGTTGTAATAGCAATTCCGATCACAGAAATACGTGTGATCAGGTGCACCAAATTGCGTTGCTTTCTGGTGTGACGCAGGTACCTGCGAGCTATGTAAAAGGGAACGTTGATGGTTACTTCAATAAATTATTGATGGTTTCAGCATAATCCAGTGAATCGTCGATAGCGAAAATTAATTCTGGAATGCGGTGCATATTTTTTAAGCGTTTACCAACTTCTCCTCTAATTTTACGTGCATTTTCCTGGATGTTTTTAAGGACCTCAGCTTTATCAGGGCCAGCAAAAACGCTTACATAAATACGTGCTAAGGACAAATCGGATGTTACGCGAACGGTGGTAACACTTACCATTGCACCTAAACATATTTCACGTGCATTTCGTTGAAAAAAGGTCGATAATTCCTCTTGAATTATCCCTTCAATTCTGCTTTGTCTGATTGAACTCATGCTGCAAAGATAAGCATATTCTCTTGTCTCTGTGTTGCTGTTTTTTTGGTGAAAAGTAAATGTGAAGTAGATTGATCAACAATTATTGAATGTTCAACATCAAACTTTCAATAATTGTATCTTTGCGCTACATGAAATCATTGTTAGAAATTTACCGTTATACTTTTTCGTATCGTTGGCAAGCGATTATGACTATTGTGTTCAACTTATTGTTTGTGATCTTCAATTTGGTGTCGCTGGTCTTGTTCATTCCGTTTTTGCAAATGATCTTTAAAACCGAGGAGGCAAAAGAAGTTATCAAGAAACCTGTTTATGATGGCGTTCTTCACATCGTTGATTACGTTTCTGATTGGTACCAATTTCAGATGCAAGAAATGGTCAATAAAGATCCAAAAGATGCGCTCTTTTTTGTGTGTTTCACCGTTTTTATTGCATTTTTTCTAAAGAGTTTATTCCGTTACGGTGCTATTTGGCATCAATCTCAATTGCGCATGGCGGTTGTGCGAGATATCAAAAACAAATTATACGCCAAGGCTTTGCGTTTACCCATGTCCTATTACACGGAAGAACGAAAAGGTGATTTGATGTCGCGTATGAACAGTGATGTTGGCGAAATTGAAATAGCTGTAGTGAGTATGTTGGAATTGGTGTTTCGTGAACCATTTGCGGTGTTTGCGAGTATCGCTGGATTGCTGTACATCAGTCCAAAATTAACCCTCATTTCATTTATATTATTACCCATTTCTGCGTTTGTTATTTCACGGATTGGTAAAAGTTTAAAGCGAACAGCAAAGGCTGGTCAAGAACAAAATGGAGTGGTTTTTTCTGTAATCGATGAAACCTTAGGTGGAATTAAAGTGGTGAAAGCATTCAACGCCATCAACTACGTTCAAAAGAATTTCGAGAAAATTACGCTTCGCCATCAGCAATTAATTACGAAAGCCTTTAGAAAACGTGATTTATCTCCGCCCTTGAATGAAGTGTTGGGTTCTGCTGTCATGATCTGTTTAGTGTGGTTTGGTGGAAGTATGATTTTGGATGGACATTCAGGATTAACAGGTGAAAAATTTGTCGGCTTTATTATTATTTTCTCTCAATTATTGCGCCCAATTCAAGGTATTGCTACCAGTGTTGCAAATCTCAATAAAGCAAAACCTTCGCAAGATCGCATCAATGAAATTCTGAATACAGCCGAGGTCATCGAAGAACGCCCTGATTCAAAAGCACTAAAATCCTTTGAAAAAAGTGTAGAGGTCAACAATTTATGGTTCCGCTATAAAGAAGAAATGGTTTTGAAAGATGTTTCATTTACGCTTCAGCGTGGGAAAACCATTGCATTGGTTGGTGAATCAGGTAGTGGTAAATCGACCATCGCAGATTTATTGCCCCGATTTTATGATGTTACAAAAGGTAGTATCAAGATCGATGGAATTGATGTTAGGGATTATAAATTGGAAGATTTGCATCGACACATTGGAATTGTTTCCCAAGAATCGGTTCTGTTTAATGATACCGTTCGTAGTAACATTGCTTTTGGAATGGTAGATGCACCGCTAGAAAAAATCATTGAAGCAGCTAAAATTGCCCATGCGCATGACTTTATTATGAATTTGGAAAATGGCTACGATTCCATTATTGGTGAGCGTGGGAATAAACTTTCTGGTGGACAAAAACAACGCTTGAGCATAGCACGGGCAATTATGAAAAATCCTTCCATTCTTATTTTGGATGAAGCGACATCTGCCTTAGATACCGAAAGCGAAAAAATTGTTCAAAATGCACTGGATGAACTGATGGTTGATCGTACTACCTTGATTATTGCGCACCGTTTGAGTACAGTTCGTAATGCAGATGAAATCCTTGTATTATCTAAAGGAGAAATCGTTGAGCGTGGCGGACATCAAGAACTATTGGATCAAAAAGGAGTCTACCACAATTTGTGTTCGTTGCAAGGAATCACAATTAAACATACGAACTAATTGGTAAACTTATTTCCTTCAACTCAATAGATACTACCAATCCGTCTTTTTCGTTCATTACGAACAACCTTTTTTATACTTTTGGCTCTCATTGTGCATTTATGAAAATAGCAAGTATCTTATTTAGTGTCTTTTTCATCGCTTTAACTGGTTGGTCTCAGCGGAATTTCCGTGATTCTGTGATTGGAACTCCATGGGTGGCTATCCATTATGGTGGTAACTGGACATCTGGCGATTTAGCTGATCGTTATGGCTATTTTAATCACCTTGGTGCAATGGCTGGTTACAAAACCAAACGCAATTGGGTCTATGGTTTGGATGGAAATTTTATGTTTGGCAGTAAAGTGCGCATGACTGGTGTTTTCGATAATTTAACGGATAGTTATGGTAACATCACGGATAACAATGGTGATATTGGTAAAGTCGTTGTGTTTTCTAGAGGATTTAATGTTAACCTGATGGTTGGTAAGGTTATTCCAGTGTTGAGTCCCAATGAAAATTCGGGAATTTATGTACATGCAGGACTCGGATATTTGCAACATAAAATGCGCATAGAAACCAATGATCAGGTAGTGCCAAGTTTAGAATTGAATTATAAGAAGGGCTACGATCGATTTACTTCGGGTCTCAATTTTCATCAGTTTGTAGGCTATGCTTTTTTAGCAAATCAAGGAATTGTGAATTTCTATGGTGGTTTTTATATGCAAGAAGGTTTGACCTACAATCGTCGTGATGTGTTTTTTGATCGACCAGATGAACCGGTGCCTTCTGGAATGATGTTAGATATTCAAGTTGGTTTCAAACTTGGATGGTTCATTCCTGTTTATCAGCGCAAACCAAAAGATTATTACTTCGATTGATGACGGTGGTGTATGCAATCGGGATGCGAGGGCTGTATTGCTTGATGTGGTGCGCTTCGATCTTCAATGCGAAAGCTAAAAAATGGATTGTAGGTCGTAAAATTCCCATTACCAGCTTTCTTGTTCCAACTGATCGTCCTGTTGCATGGTTTCATTGTGCTTCATTAGGCGAATTTGATCAAGGATTGCCCGTTATGCAGGCGTATAAAAAGCGTTTTCCAGATACATTCATGGTCGTGACATTTTTTAGTCCATCCGGTATGGAATTTTATCACAAACGGAATCATTGCGTGGATTTAGCGTGCTATTTGCCATTAGACACCCAATCGAATGCCCGAAAATTCATAGTGCACTTTCATCCTAAACACGTGTTTTTTGTCAAATATGAATTTTGGTACAATCATTTATTAGCAGCAAAAAAATCGGGAGCAACCGTCATTGGTGTCAGTAGTTTGTTTCGTCCCACACACCGATTTTTCAGCTGGTATGGCGGTTTTTTCCGTTCTGCATTGCGACTATTTGACCATTTTTATGTCCAAGACGAACGTTCAAAAAATCTCTTAAGTAGCATTGGAATCACCCAAGTTACCTTGTCCGGTGATACCCGTTATGACCGAATGATTGAAGTTCGCAACCGCAATGAAGTCAACTCAAATCTTGCGGAATTCACAAATGGTGAACCAACTATTATTCTAGGAAGTTCTTGGCCGGTAGATGAAGAACTCTTGTTCACTTCTTTGTTGCAATTAAAAAACAGGATGAAAATCATCATTGCGCCACACGATATTTCGGAACAACACATTGCATCAATTGCAGCATTATTTGGTGAGGAAGTGATGCGTTATACAACGTATCAACCTTCTGAGAAACGGGTGTTGATCTTGGATACAATCGGCCAATTAACTGCTGCTTACCGGTATTGTTCCATTGCATATATTGGTGGTGGATTTACAGGGAAATTGCACAACATTTTGGAGCCAGGTGCTTTTGGAATTCCAGTTATTTTTGGACCAAAACACGAACGTTTTCCTGAAGCACAGTTGTTTTTGGATAGAGGAGTAGCGGCAGAAGTAACACAATCGAATCAATTAGAAAACGTGGTTAACACATTGCTTGAGCGCAAGATAGCCATTCAGGAAGCCTTGAAATTGGTGTTTTCTGAAAACAGCGGGGCTGCTGAAACCGTTGTGAATGACATTGTTTAACCGTTTTTTGATCCCAAGCTATTTCTTACCAAGTGTTTATCAAGGATTTTCTTCAATTCAGCAATTTGCGCCGTTGAAAGATCACGTTTAGGAATAAAATTCGCTACTTGTCTGGTTTGCCAAACAATCACCCAATTTCTAGTTTGATTCACATTGTACAGTTGATTCCAAGTATAATCTGTCGTAAACGATTCGCCTTTGAGCGTTAAAAGCGGTTGTTTGATATGGTATTCTATCGTTTCACTGATGCGTGGATTGGCTTTAAAATTGCGTTTCGCACTCAAATACGTCATGAGCGGTAAGATGGATAAACCAACTGTCATGGGAATAAAATCGTAGTAACTGCCTTTATTCGCGCTGATATTTAGGATGGTGTATACCACAAACCAAACAACCATGAGGCTCATAAAAAAGATGATGGTGAGTTTTCTAAAGAACAAGAAAAAGCTAATATTGATAAAATCCTTTTGCGTGAGTTTTGTTGTGATAATCATGTGAGTTGTTTATGAGGTGTGCTGTCTTTTAAGTAAGAGTGGTAAAATTAGTAGGATTTTGGATGGTCTATTTAAAAAAATGATTTTTCTGGCATGTTTTGCCTTACTTCAACTTGAAATTTGAGACATACCACGTTTTGTCAAAAAAAACGGGTAGATGATTAGGACTTTTCGTTCTGCAAGATTATGTTTGTTGCAATTTAAAATTCACTATGTTTACTTTTACTAAACTATTTTTATTCGCATTATTTACTTCTATCGGGTTTTATTTTTTTTGCCAACTCACGATTGAACAACCCCAAATTTATTATGTTTCTTCTCGTCAATATGAAAATTCGGATTGGATGAAAGTTGGAGAAAAAATACTGTTTCGACAAGAATGTACAACTGATATACCTCCAGAAATCCCAACGGGTATTGTGTTTTTCGAAAATGTATACCTTAAGAAAGAACGATTTTCAATGGCTTATGAATTTAAAGATACGGTGATTGTTTCAGTGACTTATTATCTTGAAGCAAAACAATCAGAACTATTAAAGCAAATCGGTTATGCAGAACTTAAAGTCAATGGTTCAGCTATAAAAGGTCAATGGACATATATTGGTTCGACGGATAAAATGAGCACTGTAATCGTTGGTGACAAAAAAAGAATTGTCGTTGTGCAAACCAAAAAAGAAAATAGTACTCTTTAAAATTCTACAACTTAAAATATCCAACAATAAATATCATCGAACTACGAATGAGTTCCTTGAATTGCATTTGATTGTACTTTATGAAGTTAATTTATTGTTCACCTCTATCTTTTAGAACCCAGCCAATACTTCCTTGAATAAATAATCCGCTGGACTTAGATGTTCCTATAAAAGGTAACGATGAGGTTTTGATGTTCCAATTAGGGTTCGAAATATCAAATAAGTATTCACCTCTGATTGAAAAGGAAGTAGCACCAATTACCAATTTTGGCTCAATAATAATTTTCGCTGAAAAGAAAGGATTCGTGTACTTTAGATAAGTATCCTCAATAGCCAAGTCTTTGCGCAATAATTTTTGTCTGCCAGTATTAAAACCTAATCCGATCAAACAATCAAAGAGCATTGAGCGCGGAAAAAGGTCTTTGCAAAAATCAATTCCTAAATGAAAACCTTGTAGTTTAAATTCTAGGCTATCTGAAAATGTATGGGTTTCAGGAATGATGTATTGATAGGTAAAATGAATATCATGAATAAAAAAGCGATTGACCCAAACTATTCCTTTCCAACTGATTCCAATAGATGAAACATCATTCGTAAGTGTTTTTCCATATTGCTCTTGAAATTTAGCATTTAAGTGTTCGAAGTCACTGGTAAAAATGCCCGCGTGAAAATCCCAGCTTTCATGCATTGAGATCCAGCCTTTACGGAAGCTTCTGTTATTCGGATCGAGTTTCAGATCAGTAGTATCTGCTTCTTGGCAACAGATGCTGAGTGGACTGAGTACGATAAACGCGATGATGATTAGTTGATAGAGTTGGTTTTTCATAAAAATCTCAAGATGCTAATTTAAAACAAAAACGGAAACACAATCTTTCGTTCTTTCGGGTAATTGGCAAACTGTTGCTCATACCAATTGTGGTGGTTTTTTGCCCGTGGAACAAGGTTTGCAAAAGTCCAAACGAGGAAGGTCAGTGCTGGCAAGTTCCACGCCATGATAGCGAATCCAGACCATTCAATGATTTCACCAAATAAGTTGGGAGATGAAATGTATTCAAACAAAAAACCAGTTGGAATTTTATAACCTGTGTCGCCCTTTTTCCGCAGGTTAATCAAGATGGTATCCGATTTCATATTGATGTACATACCACAAAAGAAAAGTGCAATGCCAACAATGAATGATGGACTCGTTAACCAGTGTTGATTGTACTGCTCAATGGTCGCCAATTCAGAAAGAAAATAACCATTCAAGCCGGCATTCATGAGATTGAATAAAATCGCATTTCCGACAATAAAAACGGGCATTTTCTTAGGTGTCGGTTTTATTCTAAGCGGAAAAATAAATGTTCGATTGATGTAGTGAATAATCCATAGAACGAATAAAATCCAAACGTAAGAATGAAAAGAATTGCTACCCCAGAACAAGAAGTAGAGCATGATCAAAAGGGAAGGCAATTCCATAATGAACCACCCCCATTTATTATTGATGGAAATGCCCCATTTTTCTGAAGTGTGTCTGCCGAAAGGAGCTTTCACAAAAAACATTGTTACATGCACAGCTATGGCAATTGACAACCAGATATAGGATGTGAATTCTAGGGTTTCCAATTTCATTTTTTCCTCAAATTGTCTATCAAAAGTGTTGATAATTTTGCTATTCCAGCTTTTTTAGCAGGATGTTTTTAAATGATTACTTTCTTCTCCCGTTGCCATTCATAAAAATCGTGAAGTGTTTCTTCCAATGGTCTGCATCGATGATTGAGTTCGCTTGTTGCTTTTGCATTGTTCATGCATGGGTGCCCATGTTTAAGCGCATCAATCGATTCCTTCGTTAATGAGTTGCTTTTCTTAGTGATCCGACTAGCCATTGTAGCGAAAGGAACACAGCATTTCAGAAACCAGAATGGTAGTGTTTTTTGTGGCATTTTTTTGCCTGTTACTTGTTGAATAACCTGCGTCATGGCTTTCAAGCTGTAGTAATTGCCAGATAATAGATACACTTCACCATTTTCTCCAAACTCTATTGTTCGAATAATACTGTGAGCAACATCGCGCACATCAATTAAATCATAGCCACCTTTTGGGAGAAGAGGTACTTTTTGATGGTAAAAATCAATGAGTGCCGAACCCATTTTAGAAGGTTTAAAGTCAGATGGACCCATCACACAACTAGGTCGCACAACAACCAATTCTACCGAACTATTTTTAGCAGCTTCGAATAACCATTGTTCAGCAAAAGCTTTCGAATAATCATAGACATAATCAACTGCTGTTTTGTAAGGTCGATTCTCATCATAAGCTTCTGAATGTGGCAATTCAGTTACTGCATGAACACTACTCACATGAATCATGCGTTTTACAGCTTTCGCAACACATACTTCCCACACATTTTTAGAACCTTCAGTATTCGTTTTAAAAACCATTCCGCTTGGATCACCATTGATGCTAATGATTGCGGCACAATGAATGACCACATCGCAGGATTCAACGAGCTGCAGTACGTCGTTTTTGTTGAGAACGCTACCTTGAATGAGTTCCAAATCCAATCCAGTCAAACTAGTTGCATCGTTTTGATAGAATGCTTTTACACGATAACCTTGTGCGAGTAATTCCCTACATACAACATTGCCAACATGACCATTTGCTCCAGTAACAGCTACTTGAATTGACATACGCATTGATAAATTGATGTCTAAAAAGTACGGAATTTTGATCGTTTAGCTATTTTTTCAGTTCGCTGTTGCCGATTGATTGCAAAATCCTTTTAGCCAAGTTATAAACCCCGGAACGTTTACAATTTATCCGTTTCTAAACCGTTAAAACTCTTAATGTATCTATTTTAGAGGTCTTGAAAGCATAAAGTTACAACACTTGATTTTTAATAAACACACTATATGAACGCATTTCAAAAAGATTGGAACGAAATAAAAACGAACGACAGCTGGGCTATTTTTAAAATTATGTCGGAGTTCGTTGAAGGATACGAGCGCATGGCGAAAATTGGACCGTGCGTTTCGGTTTTTGGATCAGCACGCACAAAAGAGGAGAATGCTTATTACCAGTTGGCAACTGAAGTGAGTGAAAAATTGGCAAAAGCTGGATTTGGAGTAATTACTGGAGGTGGCCCAGGTATCATGGAAGCAGCAAATAAAGGTGCCAGACAAGGGGGAGGTCGTTCAGTTGGGTTGAATATCGATTTGCCATTTGAGCAAAATTATAATCCTTACATTGATCCAGAACACAATTTAGAATTCAATTATTTCTTCGTTCGAAAAGTAATTTTTGTAAAATACTCGCAAGGATTTGTCATCCTGCCAGGAGGATTTGGCACCTTGGATGAATTGTTTGAAGCCATCACCCTCATCCAAACAAAGAAGATCAATAAACGACCAGTAGTTTTGTTAGGTCACGAATACTGGGATGGATTAGTGGATTGGGTAAAACGCATTATGCTCGAAAAAGAACACAATATTTCGGAAGGAGATATGAATTATTTGAAAGTTGTTGATTCGGCTGACGAAGCAGTGAAATACATTGAAGATTTCTACAAAACACATGATTTGACACCGAATTTCTAATTCGTACATTCATTAATAAAGCAAACGTCTTTCGGGAAATCGGAGGGCGTTTTTCTGTATCTTCGACCAAACAATTTCACTATTAATCTGTTAAAAGTATAATTGAAAATTGAAAATGCAAAATTGAAAATGCAGAATTGAATTATAAATTTCGGCAAGTTCAGTTCTTGAAAATTGAAAATTGAAAATTATGAGGGAAATCGAGATTCAGACCTAAACCACCTTCATAATTGCTCAATTCATAATTTCAATATCCACAATTTTCAGTTACAAACGAAAACCGAGATTAAGTGTAAAATGTGTTTCTGAAACCTCTACTATGAAACGAATCCTTTTTGTAGTTCTTAGTGTCATTTTTGGCAATCAGTGGTTGGTTGGTCAGGATAATCATGATCCTACGATAACTGCATTTTCGGGTTTATCAACTCCATTCGATCCTTACACTAAAGAACATTACTCTCCAGAAATCATTGCTTCGTTAAAACATTATACCTTGGTTCACACCCACAATGAATTGGGAGAGATCAATGATTCTAGATTGCTGTATCAAGATAGTAGTTTGGAACAAGAAGATGAATTAGCGCTTTGGGTAATGACGATTTCTCCCACTGGTGAGCAAGAACGTTTTTCCATGCAATTATCGACTGTTAGAGCAAATTACAATTTTGGATTACTTCCACCAACGGATGCGCCAAGCTGGCTTTTTGGAACCACTGAATATTACAAATGGAGAGAAACGGATTTTCAATTGCGTAATTTTTTGAGTAACCAGCAACTTTCACCACCGAATTATTATTTGAATTACGGTGATAAGTATTCGGTTCGATTTACTGAAAAAATTCGACCAAAATTATCTGAACAGGGTCAAGATTGGCTTGATAAAACATTGGTTCTACTGCAGCTTTCAACGGAAGCACTCTTGATGAAAGACCGATCATTGGAATTAGACCCAATCGCTTATCGAAAACAACTGTTTGCACTTCATCCACATGTATACGAAACCGCTGGTTTTTTCGAGCTGAGTTTTCGTGATTTTTTCACGGTTGTGACACATTTGGATGTGAAAGATACTATTTCGAAAGAAGGGAGATTGCAAGTGAAAAAATTGGGCAAACTATTTGTTTTTCATCTGTTAAGCAACAAGATGGGAGTGAATTTATTACCAGCCAATTAACCTACACAATGAGATTCAAGGAATGCTGTTCAATTGATTGATGGATTGTTCCATGAGAATGGTTGACTATATTTGAAACATCAAACAAGTGATCCATTTTGTACTAAACGTATTCACTCGATTAAATAGTCATCATGAAACAATTATTGCTCCTATTATTTGTTGCCTGCTCCATGGCATTTGCATCGATTGGTCAAGAAACCACCCCAATAAATTTGGGTTTTTCTGAAATAATTCCATCAGCCGAAATGGGAGTTGATCAACAGGTGAATATTTATTTGCCAGAAGGATACAATCCAGATTCAGCATCAACCTATCCTGTTATTTACCTTCTGGATGGAGGAATCGATGAAGATTTTATTCACATCGCTGGATTGGTGCAGTTTTCAAGTTTCTCGTGGGTCAATTACCTTCAATCGTCCATTTTGGTTGGGATTGTGAGTACAGATCGAAAAAGAGATTTGACGTTTAAAGCTTCTCCTGATTTTAAGTGGCCTGAATGGTTAACTGGTTATTCGGAAGCTTACAAAGATGCAGGCGGTTCTGGAAAATTCATGAACTACATCGAAAAAGAATTGCAACCTTATATTGAAAGTCATTACAAAACGAATGGAACAAAAACCTTAATTGGTCAGTCATTAGCAGGATTATTCGCTACCGAAATATTATTAAAAAAGCCGAACTTGTTTCAAAATTACATCATTATGAGTCCGAGTTTGTGGTGGGACAATGAATCATTGCTGCAACAGGCTACAACGCTTCTACTATCATTGCCTGAAACACCGTTGAACATTTACGTAGCCGTTGGCAAAGAAGGGAAAGCGATGGAAGATGATGCAAAAAACCTGGCTAAAGTCATTCGAAAAACGAAGAAAAAGAATACGGTCATTCATTTCGAGTTTTTGCCCAAGGAAGACCATGGTACTATTTTACATCAAGCAGTTGGGAATGCATTTGAGTTATTTCAAACTGAAAAATAAAACAACTCAATAAAACGTATCTTTATCTAAAATAATACTAGTTAATCTTTGATTTTTCTGTAGTAAAACGATAGAAATTCAAGATCAATTTTAACCACATAGGACACAAAGTAAACATAGTACATTCTATGTTTACTTTGTGTCCTATGTGGTTGATTTCAATTAAATTCAAAGCTTAGATGGTATAAAAAATTGATTATGCGATTGCTTTTTATTCCTTTATTCGTTCTTTTTTGTTCAACTTCTTATGGTCAATATAGCCCGGAAGAACTTGAATTGCTTGCCATTGTTGATCAACAAGACTCTTTGCCAAGAAGTGTTTTTTTAGACTCAACCTTGCTCCCAGACATGAAATTTTATGGAACAAATACACGGAATGTGTGGTCTTCAAAAAGTCACAGTGGGAAAGTAATGGAGCAGTTTTATGATATTCGATTGGTATTTAAAACGCACGAAGAAGCGCTTGCTTTTCATGAGAAATACCTTGAATTAAATGCAGAATATGGTCCTCAAATCAAAAAACATAAATTAAAAACCGTTGGCGCATCTGATTTCAAGGCGTTTGAAGGGTCAAAGCTCCTAAATTCTATGATTAAAGGATACAATCTACAACTCTTTTGCTTTCTTTTTGTGGTAGATAATTACTTTGTGAAATGCTATATTTCTTGTCCATTGGATTTTAAACCAACTGCCTTTCAGGCAATTATCAATGATGTCATTCAACGTGTTCAGCAAGTTTCAGTGAAGGGATAACTATGAGATCTCCACTCAATTCTTCCGAATCTTATTTATGTGTTCCACTTCCATTGCTAAATACTTCGCTGTATAGGACGTTTTTGTGTGTTTTACTTTGTACTTATTTCATTAGTGACACGATTTATTTTTTCTAAAAATCGAAAAGCGATTGAACGGGAACATTTAATGTTTCAGCTATTCGAAAAAGCGTTACTGCACCAACATTAACTGAACCTTTCTCAATTCTACGAATGTAGCCTTCGCTTGTACCGATTTCAAATGCCAACTGAACTTTTGATAATTTTTGCGCTTTTCTGAGGTCAGTTATTTTAAGACCTAGATTTTTGAGCAAAATTGTATGTTTAGAATCAATCACACACAAATGTTCTTCTTGTTAAAAAATAAAATCGTTTCAATTGAGACGATTTCAAAATCATTTTATTTATATTTGAATATTTACAATTCAAATAAATCCAGTATTATTTCCAACTATTCAATATAATATGCATTAAACAATAAATAACCGAAAGCTATTCAAATGATTATTCACTAAAACAAGAATCATACGAAACAGAAATCCAACCAATCACCACGTTTTGCATCAATCGGTTAGAAATTGCAAGACAAGCCATCAAGCAGCTTCGAAGTTTGAAATAAAAAAACTAAATTAGTACTAACAACATTCAATGAAAACAGTCCTTGTTTTATTTTTTATACTGAATTCACTCCTCACAAGTGCTCAAAATTTGGTGGTAAACGGCGATTTTGAGTTGTATGATTCCTGTCCATCTAATTATAGTGATCCTTTCGATATTCAAATTAACAGATGTACCAATTGGACAGCACCTACTTATGGTACCTCAGACTATTTTAATTCTTGCGCACCGAATATTAGTGTATCAACACCCTATAATGGTTTAGGTTATCAGCCCTGTCTCTCAGGAAATGCGTATTGTGGACTTATCCCAATGACTATTCAAAATAATATAAATTTATGGTCTGAATATATTCAAGGTGAAGTAATGCCATTGGAAAAAGATAAGATTTATAAACTTTCTATCAATGTAAATTTATCTAATTATTCTATTTATTCGTTTGAAGAATTAGGTGTGTGGTTATCTGATTATGCTTTTACAGATTATTCGACTCCTAAACCGATCAATAGTATCAGTCCGCAATTTCTAACCCCAAAAGGTTATTTTATTAATGATACTATTAACTGGATGCATTTTGAGTGGTATTTTATAGCCAATGGTACCGAAAACCATATTATTATAGGGAAATTTAATGATACATCTGTAAATGATTTGATGACATTTAATGGAAATGGGACCATCGAATCCTATATTTTCCTTGATGATATTTCTATAGTTGCTGAAAATCAGTTATTTGTTGATGTTAGTAATGTCTTTTCTCCGAATAATGATGGAATAAATGATTATTGGTCATTCCCATATAAAAGTGCGGGAATCACTGAAATAGCAATTACAAACAGATGGGGTGGCATTATTAGAAAAGAGGAATTATCTAATTTTACATGGGATGGTACAGATCGGAATGGAAACAAGTGCAGTGAGGGTGTGTATTTTTATACTATTAAATCTTCACTTTTCAATTTTTCTGGATTTATTCATCTTGAAGAATAATACTAAGTCTAAAATTTAACAAAACAAGGATGGTGTTTCATTGGTAAAAACAATACCAGATGAAAAAAATAATTTTAATGAGCACTTTATTTATAAGTGTAATATCAAACGCTCAACCATGGATGACTAATGGGAATTCAACTTTGCCAGGTCAATTCATTGGAACGACTAATCCTAACCCCTTTCGCATTTTCACCAGTGGAGTTCACCGCGCCTCCTTTACGTGGGATGGGACAGAAACTGCTTATGGTTCTTTAGGGATTTGTAATGGATTACGGATTTTTAATCAGTCAGCTCCAACTAACCCAATTGGAGTGTTAGATTTGCTTACATCTCAAGATAATAAAACCCATGTAGGTTTTGGAAGAAATGGCTCCATTACAGGTGCTGGGAATGCAGATCGCATGGAATATTATGCTAAAGGTTTGGGCTTCTGGTTCAATGCAATGGATCCTGCTTCACGTGTAATCTGGACAAGAGCAGGTGTAGAAAATGCACGGATGGGAGTGAACGGTTACTGGCGTTTTGGTGCTAATCCGTTTAGTGCAGATGCTGCTCGAAGAGTGGAGTTGGTAGATGGGAGTCCACAATTGCGTTTAACAAATACAACAGGCGGTTTGGCTGAATTATTTACACGCACTGATTCAAAATTGCTCATAATGCCAAGTGGCAATAATACAGGGTTTACAAATTTCAATGATCTTAGCTATAATCCAACAGAGCGCATCGATGTGAATGGAACTGGGCGTTTTAGAATTGTACCAACGGGAACAGCCAATTGTTTGTTAATCGGCTCAATCAACAGCGGAGCAGGTGATATTACAATGAAACGCTTAGATTTTACAGGAAATAATAATCAAGTATTACTCGGTAATGGAACATGGGGAGCATTGTCAACCGTAAATTCCGCAGCAAATGGTGCTTGGGTTAATTCATCAAACGATATAGAATGGGGAACAAATCCATTGTTACACGCTACTATTATTCCAATGGCAAACCAAAACGTGTTGTTTAGTTCGTTTGCCAATACCACAAGCACCTTTACTATTGGTGGTTTAGCGCAAGCTTCTAATGCGCGTCTATTTGTAGACAATGATTATTTTCAAAATGCATTGTATGTAAAAGCACTTTCTACTACCACTTTACCAACAAAATATGGTATTTACACATCTGCCGATAATGCTTCTCGTCTTACTGCTATTTTAGGATTGGCTCAAAAAGGCGATCAAGTGCAAGGAATGTATGGTGTTGCCTCGGAAGGAACAGCGAATACAACCGGTGTAAGGGGTTCAGCAACCAGTTCTTTCGGGTCAAGCATTAATTACGGTGGTGATTTTGTAGCTAACGGTGGTTCATTTTGGGAAAATGCAGGTGTTAGAGGTTATGCAGATGGTTCTGTCAAAACGAATTTTGGAGGTAAATTCAAAGCGGGTGGCTCCGGTTCATTGTCTATTGGTGTTTATGCCGAAGCGACTCAACCAGCCAATGGAACGCCTTATGCAGCCTATTTTAGTGGCGGTACAGTCACAACTGGTGGTTCGCTTTGGGCTTCTGATAGCACCTTAAAAGAAAATATAACTCCAATTACTAACTTAGATTCGTTGTTGATGGCTATACAACCAGTAAGTTTTGATTTTTTGCATACTGGGAATGCAGCAAGATTAAATTTACCCGAAGGACTGCGTTTTGGTTTGTTGGCACAACAGCTAGAACCTATTTTCCCAGGATTGGTTCAAGAAGCTACGCATCCTGCTGAATATGATTCTGTTGGTATTGAACTAGCACCTTCATTTACTTACAAAGTAGTAGATATGACGCAATTGATTCCAATTTTGGTATATGATGTTCAGAAAAAATCGGGTCAGTTGGCAGAGCAGCAGCAACAAATTCAGTATTTGACAAGTGAAAATGAAAGCCAAGATTCGACTATCAATTTGTTGAATGATCGTTTAACGCAATTGGAAAACTGTTTGAGTGCTTTGCTCCCAACCTTGTGTTCCATGAATCAATCATTGATAGAAAGTAACTCCATTGAAGAACAAGAGGCTGTTAGAGCACAATTAAATGTAAAACTTTCTGATAGATCTTCTTTGGTTATCGATCAAAATGTTCCTAATCCATTTGCAGAACAAACAGTGATTAATTTCTCTATTCCTGCAACTGTGCAAAAAGCGCAAATTCATTTCTATAACGGTGAAGGAAGATTGATTCAATCTGTTGATATCGTTGAAAGAGGTGCTGGAAGTTTAATTGTATTTGGCTCTGATCTTAGTAGTGGAATTTACACATATACTTTGATAGCTGACGGGCAAGTTGTTGCCACGAAGAAAATGATGAAAAACTAATTCAAAAGTGAGAGAAGGGGAATCGGTTAATAAATTGATTTCCCTTTTTTTTAAAAAAAGTTGGTGATTTTGAGTTGAAAAATTGTGGTTTACCGAAATAATCTCCACTCAATTCTTCCGAATCTTATTCATGTGTTCCACTTCCATTGCTAAATACTTCGCTGTATAGGACGTTTTTGTGTGTTTTTTGATCAATTCTTCTGGTGTGCCCGTGCATACAATTTTTCCGCCATCTCGTCCACCTTCTGGACCAACATCTATAATGTGATCAGCGATTTTAATGATGTCCATGTTGTGTTCGATCACCAAAACCGTATTTCCTTCTTCAACCAAGCGTTGCAATACGTCAATGAGCATCCGAATGTCCTCGAAATGCAATCCTGTACTTGGTTCGTCGAGAATGTAAATGGTATTTCCAGTTCCACGTTTGCTCAATTCACTGGCCAATTTAATGCGTTGCGCTTCTCCACCACTCAAGGTTGTTGATGGTTGACCGATTTTAACATAACCCAATCCAACGGAGTTTAAGGTCGCTAAAATGCGTTGTATTTTCGGGATACTTTCAAAGAAAACAGCAGCGTCTTCAATTGTCATTTCCAATACATCATTGATGGATTTTCCTTTGAATCGCACTTCCAATGTTTCGCGGTTGTAGCGTTTTCCGTTACAGGTTTCGCATTCCACATACACATCTGGAAGGAAATTCATTTCAATGACTTTTAATCCACCTCCACCACAGGTTTCACAACGACCTCCAGCAACGTTAAAAGAAAAGCGTCCAGCCTTGTAGCCACGAATTTGTGCTTCTGGTAAAGACGCAAATAAACTGCGGATTTCCGTGAAAACGTTTGTATACGTAGCTGGATTACTGCGTGGTGTTCGCCCAATTGGACTTTGATCAATTTCAATCACCTTGTCCACATGTTCCAATCCTTCTAAGCTTTTATACGGCATTGGTTTTTTGACACCATTGTAAATATGCGCGTTTAAAATAGGGTAGAGGGTGTGATTGATTAAGGTCGATTTTCCACTTCCAGAAACGCCCGTTACACAGGTTAACGTACCTAATGGAATGGTGAGATCAACATTTTGTAAATTATTTCCAGTTGCTCCTTTTAGTTTGAGTTGTTTGCCATTGCCTTTTCTGCGGGTTTTTGGCAAGGAAATTTCCAATTCGCCCAATAAATACTTGGTGGTCATGGAATCAACTGTTACCAATTGTGCAAACGGGGCAGCATTGACAATTTGTCCTCCGTGAACCCCAGCTCCTGGGCCAATATCCACCACAAAATCGGCGGCTTCCATCATTTCACGGTCGTGTTCAACAACGATTACAGAATTTCCAGCATCACGCAAGCGTTTCAATGAGTTGATCAATCGTGTGTTGTCCCGTTGATGCAATCCAATACTTGGTTCATCAAGAATGTAGAGTACATTCATCAATTCGGAACCAATTTGAGTCGCTAAACGAATGCGTTGCGCTTCTCCACCAGATAAACTTTTGGCGGAACGATGAAGCGTCAAGTATTCTAATCCAACTTCCAAAATGAAGCGCACACGAGCTGCAATTTCTTTTAGAATTTCAGTTCCAATAATGCGTTGATCGCCTGTTAAATGTGCGTCAATTGTTTCAAGCCAATTCGCTACTTCTTGGATGTCCATGGAAGCCACTTCACCCAATGTTTTTTCAGCAATTTTGAAATGCAACGCTTCTTTTTTCAATCGTGCTCCGTGACATTCTGGACACTGAATACGGTTCATAAAACTTTGTGCCCAACGCTGAATTCCGGCTGTACTTTCTTCAGCATGGCGCGCCATAAAATTGGAAAGTCCTTCAAAGCGAATGGTCGTATCTTTCATTCCTTGCTCCAATCCTTCATTTCCATTGAGGATAATGTGCAGGATGTCAGGCGAAATATCTTCAATAGGTGTGTTGAGTGAAAAACCTTCTTGTTGTAAAAACGTGTCGAGTTTTTCGAAAAACCAATTCTTTTTGTATTCGCCAATTGGGGCTAATCCGCCTTTTCGGATGCTCAATTTGCGGTTTGGGATCACTTTTTCCTGGTCAATTTCAGAAACTTCACCTAGGCCGCTACAATTTGGGCAAGCACCATAAGGTGAATTAAATGAAAACAAATTTGGTTCAGGTTCTGGGTAACTAATTCCAGAAGTTGGACACATCAATAAACGTGAATAATGACGTGCTTCAGCTGAATCGTGTTTGGCAACCATGATGCTTTTGTTACCGTGTTTCATGGCGATCACAATGGCATCTGATAAGCGTTTGCGGTCAGCAGCATTGGATTGGATGTGCAACCGATCGATCACAATTTCAATATCGTGAATTTTATAGCGATCCAAGCGCATTCCACGTTCAATTTCTTTGATTTCACCGTCTACTCGAACACGGGTATATCCCATTTTGGTAATCTGTTCGAAAAGTTCGCGGTAATGGCCTTTTCGTCCTTTAATTTTGGGAGCTAAAATCAGGATTTTCTCGTTGTTGAATTGCTCCAAGATGAGGTTGGTGATTTGTTCATCTGAATATTTCACCATTTGTTCACCTGAAACATAGGAATAAGCTGTACCAATTCGCGCATAAAGCAACCGCAGGAAATCGTAAATTTCAGTAATTGTTCCAACTGTTGACCGTGGGCTTCGTGAAACCGTTTTTTGTTCAATGCTTATTACGGGACTTAATCCATCAATTTTCTCTACATCAGGACGCTCCATTCCACCTAAAAACTGGCGTGCATACGAAGAGAATGTTTCGATATATCGACGTTGACCTTCCGCAAAAATTGTGTCAAATGCGAGAGAAGATTTTCCGCTTCCACTTAATCCTGTGAACACAACTAATTGATTCCGAGGAATGGAAAGGTTTACGTTTTTAAGGTTATGTTCACGTGCACCGTAGACATCAATTGTCGCTATTGGGTCAATTTCACTCATGGTAAGTATTCCTTGTACGGTTTTAGATTTACACCTTTTGCGGGAAGTAAAATAGTATAGATTTTTGAACGAATTGTGAGCTTATTTCCTTTAATCCAAGGGTTTAATTTTTGAACGATTTTGAAGTTGAAACCTTGTTCAAGCGCCCATTGAGCCAAATTCGGTATGGTTTCATTCACTTGAATGGAAGTGGTTTTTATTGGGTTGTACAGTTGCATCTTTTTGGGATAATAACCATACGCTTCTGGGTTCTCAAAAATCAATTTGATGGCCAATAGTCGAAAGAAATAACGTCCTGTTTCGTTGTTTTGATCGGTATCGAAATAATGATCGGTTCCTTGCCAAGCCATGTCTTGTTGCACACCACCAACACCACGGTTGTAAGAAGCTGTTGCCCAAATCCAATCATTCAAACTATCGTAAGAGCTTTTTAAGTAAGCACAAGCCGCGCGCGTACTTTTTTCGACATGCAAACGCTCATCTACTTCCGTTGTAATTTCCAAATTGTACTGCTTTCCCGTAACGGGCATAAATTGCCAAAATCCTTGTGCTCCAACAGGTGAAATAGCTTGTACTAAACCGCTTTCAATAATGGCTAAGTATTTAAAATCTTCTGGAATTCCTTCTTCTTTTAAAATACGCTCGATAAGCGGAAACCAGCGATGTGCACGTTTGAAATAACTTGTAGTTGCACTATTGTAGTAAGCATTCATCAGTACTTCTCTGTCCAATCGCTCCATGACATCTTCATCTGTTAGTATGATTTCCTGCCCAGCAAAAGACATTTTTTCAGGTAAATGAGGAAACACAATTGCCGCTGATGAAACAACAGGTTGAACCACTTTTTGTTCGGTTGCTTTTGGTGGTGTACACCCTAAAAATGCAATTGGAATGACTAAAAAAAAGTACTTGATCATGCTTGAAAATTCGGATAACGAAAGTACGAATTTTTTGCTGAAAGAAGATTGAAGGGATTAGATCAATCTGAGACAAGGAATTTCATTCTTCAATTCCTAAATCACTTCTTGTAGAGAATCGTATTTCGGTACAATAAGAAAAACACGACTACAAAAAAGAGCGATAAAAAAGCAGCCATCCAAGGATTTCCCCAATTTGCGAAGCTGATAGATAAAATTGCAATGAACGAAGAAAGTGATGCAATCGTTAAGAAAACATACCATACTTGTCGGTCATTTAGTCCAGAATAAACAAGGTGGTGAGTCGTGTGATCTTTTCCACCAACCATTGGAGATTGACCTTTACGGAGTCGATTAATGACAACTGTTAAGGTATCTGCTGCTGCTGGAGTAAATGCTATCAAGGTGACAAACATGCCCGTCCATGGTGTTAAATGGGTTTGTTCTCCAACGCTCCATAAATGATGAATGGCAAAAAATGCAGTAAACAATCCAATAAATTGACTGCCTGCATCTCCCATAAAGATTTTTGCAGGATTGATATTGAATTTTAAAAAACCAATCAACGCACCAATTTGAACCAACAAGGTTAAGGTCCAAATATTCATGTTCCAATCAAACAAAATGATTTGGCTAGCCAAGCAGGAAATGAGAATGAACAAAACAGTCGTTCCTGTGATGCCATCCATATTGTCGAGCATATTGAGGGAATTCATAACGCCAACCACCCAAATTACGGTGATTGTAGCATTGATGATGTGCGCAAAACTATAATAGTCGACTTCAGCAGCTAGATAATCAATTCCATACACGTTGATGATTGTTTTCGTGAAGACGAAGATTAGTCCACAAGAAATTTGCACTGCCAATTTAATCCAAGGACGTGTGTTATAGGCATCATCTGATAAACCCATGACAAAAGCCATGATTCCAGCGGCCATCAAACCAACAAATTGCCGATTTTCAAAAACATTTTCCTCAGGAAAAGCGACTGCAAAAGCCAATGTTCCGAACACAAATGCCACAAAAAAACTCACACCACCTAGCGATGGCTTTGATTCATTACTCCAACGAATGGTAACATCATTTTTATTGCGAATACCTAAAGACTGAGAAAATCGTAATAAAAGTAAATTGCAGATGATACTTGCCAAAAAACCACTTAGCATGAAGGAAATCAATATGATAATTAACTGAATCACTGAAGCGTTTTTAAAATGGGGAAACGAAGGTAGTAAAAAGGAGTGAATGTTGATCTTTAATTGAAATAATAGGGTTATCAATGCCCCAATCAATTGCTATCTCTGAATCATTCCATTGAAGTGTATGCTCGGTTTCTGGAGCATAATAATTCGTGCATTTGTAGTTGAAAATAGTATCAGATGCTAAACTCAAAAAACCGTGTGCAAATCCTGGAGGAATCCACAATTGCTGTTTGTTATCTCCAGTGAGCTTCACTGTTACATGTTTTCCATAAGTTGAACTTTGTTTTCTCAGGTCAACTGCAACATCAAGAACTGCACCTTGAACGACACGCACCAACTTTCCTTGTGCCATTGGTGGTGATTGAAAATGTAAGCCACGCAAGACGTTTTGATGTGATATTGATTCATTATCCTGAACAAAATTGACCGATTGACCAACGGCTTCTTCGAATTGTTGATGATTAAAACTTTCAAAAAAACTTCCACGATCATCAGAAAAGAGTCGTGGTGTGAAAATCAAAACGTCCTTTATTGGTGTTTGTTCAACTAACATGGATTATTTTCTTTTTGATTTTTTTTTCTGCTCTTCTTCGTAATAACCATAGCCGTAACCATAGCCATAACCATAGCCGTAGCCATGTTTTTTCACTTTTGTACCATTGAGAATCACATTCAGGTGTTCAATTTGTTTCATCTCAAATAGCTCTTTTACACGGTTGGCGAAGATTCGTTTCGAATAATGCGATTTAAAAATATAAATTGGAACATCAGCATTTGCTAAAATTTTCACTCCATCTGTTACTAAACCAACTGGCGGATTATCGATGACAACCACATCATACAACAACTTCAATTCTTCTAAAATTTCTCCAAACGCATCGCTGAGAATCAATTCCGAAGGATTAGGTGGAATGGGTCCTGCAGTAATGAAATCGAGGTTTTCAATCGGTGACTTGTGAATACAATCTTGTAATGTAACTTTCTTAATGATCAAGTTGCTGATTCCACTCGTATTGGAAACATTGAATCCTAAATGGACTTTTGGTTTCCGTAAATCCAAATCGATGACTACCGTTCGTTTATTAGATAATGCGATAATCCCTGCCAGATTTAATGCAACAAATGTTTTTCCTTCACCAGAAATGGAGGAAGAAATGGCAATTACTTGCGCATTGGCATTGACGAAGCTTAAATTAGTCCGAATGTTTCGCATGGCTTCCGCAAGCATTGATTTAGGCGCTTGATGCACCATCAATTGGGAAAATTCATTGGCATCTTTTAAGAAAGGTATATTTCCTAACATGGTAACTTTGCTCGGGAGTAAACTTTTCAAGTCTTCAATTGAATGAATTTCATTGAATGTTACATAGCGGAAAACCAACACTCCAAATCCTAAAATCGCACCAATAAAAATAAATCCAGCGTACACCAATTTGCGATTGGGGCTAATGGGTATTGAAGAAATGGTAGCTTGATTCAAAACTTGGTTATTGGAAGAATATCCAGCATTTGAAATGGAATATAACGCTCGTTTTTCTGTAAGTATATCAAAGTATTTTTCATTCAATTCTTGCAATGATTTCAGGCGATTGTATTCCATTTTTTTACCTGGCAATTGACTGAATTCACCTTGATATTGACCTACTTTACTTGAAATAATTTTGGCGTTATTCGATAATCGCTCTTCAACTGCATCGACACTTCTTCGAATGGATTGAATTTTACTTTGAATTCGAATATTGATGCTCTTTATTTCCGTATTATCTTCGGTTACATCGAATAACAAATCTTCTTTGCGTTCCAATAAATTATGTAGATCAGTAATCTGTTTGGTGAGTGAAACTTCGAAACTTTTACCCAACATTTCTGGAATAAGTCGGTAAATTTCTAAGCGATTGGGTTCGTTTCGCAACTTAGATGAAACGAGATGTAAGGTTTGTAGTTCTTCTTCTATTAAAAATAACTGATCTTGAAATTGATCCATATTTTCAGTGATCGATAACCCAGCACTTTCAGGATCTTGCAAATCAGCACTTCGTTGGAAAATTGTCAGACTATCTTTCGAAACCTGCAATTCACCTGCAATGGAGTCGAGTTGTTTATTGATAAAGCTGAGAATATTATCCGCACTTTTTCGTTTAATTTCGTTATCGTAACTAAAAAAGGCCTCGGATACAGCTGTAGTTATATCATGACAAAGTTGCGGGTTATAACCTTGATAACGAATCAAAATTGTTTTTGCTTCCACATCTGCTGGGCTTACCTCGAGGTTGGGTAATAAGCGATCAATGAGTGTCTTTTTATTATTGAACGTGAAATACAATTCATTTTGTTCATCATCCTGTTTGAGGGATTCGAGGTTATCTACCTTAATTGCGATATCGAAATGTTGATTGCTAAAACGTGTATTAATGGGTTTTTCTAGTGAATAATTCTTTCCGTTGTGTTGATACGATAATTTAACGTTATTTCCATTTGTTTCAACAATAATAGGAACATCACATAAGCTACTATCCTTGAGTTGAAAAGGTTGAATGTTAAAGGAACTTTGCAGGTATTTTTCTTCCGTTAAAATGCGACCCTTTGAAAATAAACTGACGTTCATATTTAATCGATCAATTGCCATTCCAAACAATAATTCAGAGCGCAAGAGTTCTATTTCAGATGCAATATTGTCCTTGGTATTGATGTTTTCAATATCAACAATCTCTTTCCCTTGATCCTTATCTCCTAGCAAAATGACCATCGAGGAATCATAAACGGGTTTGGTATACCGCAAATAAATAAATGCAAGTCCTGTGAAACAAGTGACAAATAAAAGTGTCCACCACCAATAACGTCGAACAATTGTTCCAGCTATGAGCGAATTGTACTCTTTATTAATAAAAATCGATGATTGTTGAGCTCCGTTCACACGTTTACTTTATGGTTGAAAATACGGTAAAGATAATCAAGGCACTGGACAATAGCGAAACGATTGGTGCAGCACTTTGAACAACCTCTCTACCAACTTGTTCTGCTGGTTCTACATAGATATAATCATTCGCTTGAACAATCATATCTGCATATTTTAATCCATCAATGGTGGACAAATCGAGTACATAAACAACGCGTTTGTTTCCAAGATTGCGCATCAATTTTACTTTATCTGCTCTACCTCGGTCTGCAATTCCTCCTGCGAGTGCAATGGCCTCCATTAATGTTGTATTGTTGTTTTGTAAGGGAATCACTTTTGCATCACTTCCATTACCAGGGAAAACAATTACCCGTTGATTGGTTAATTTCACTTGCACATACGGTTCCTGGTATTCTTTCGAATAACGCTGTGCAAGCGTATCCTCACATTGTTTAACCGTGAGTCCAGCTAAAGTGATTTCGCCAATGAGGGGAAGTTCTGCCATTCCATTGGAACGCACCAAGTATTCTGGCGTTGTAAATGAACCTTGATTTTCATTCATTCCAGCCATGTTTTCAACGATCCGCTTTCCACCATTGGTATACAAGGTAAAAGTGAATTTATCGTCGCGAGAAATGGTGTATTCTGTCAACGGTCGAAGCGGAATACTATCTGTTTTTTCTTCAACTCCTTTAGGCGTTTTAAACATCAGATTACTATTGATGCCACACGAAGAAGTCGCTCCGATTAACAGCAAGATTAAACAACTAAAAAGTACAATTCGTATCATTTCACTCCTTTTTTAGCGAGTAATTCGCGGTAATAATTTTCCATATTCCTGACCAATGTCGTATAGTGAAATTGTTCTTCTACGAACTTCCATCCATTTTGTGACATTTTTTCACGAATTTCTTTATTATTGATCAAAAAAGCCAATTTTTCAGCAAACGCATGAACCGATCTTCGGGGTACAATGAACCCTGTTTCACCTTCACTTACAATATCACGCACTCCACCTACATCCGTTGATATCACAGGTAAATTACAAGCTTGGGCTTCAATTAAACTGACTGGTGTTCCCTCATTATCCGAAGTTAAACAAATAAGATCCATGCCAGCATTAAAAGTTGCAATATCGGTAATCCAAGAGGTCATTGTGATACATTCTCCATACTTTTTATTCAGTTGGTTTACTGTAGCTTCAATGGTTGTTTTTTCACTCCCATCACCTACGATGAAAAAACGTGCTCGGATGTTTTGTGCTAATACCTGTTCAACGGCTTCCAGAAACAAACCATGATTTTTAATGGGAACCAATCGTCCTACAATTGCAACGGCAATCTCGTCTTCTTTCAGTTGGTAGTGTAGACGTGTTTGCGTTCGTTTTTCAGTCAAGTTTTCTTGAAACTTCCCCAAATCAAAACCCAAAGGAATCACGCGAATTTTTTCTGCTGAACAAATCCGATGTTGAACAGCCAATTCTTCTTTTTGCAAAGGACTGATTGCAATAATACCATCCGATTGTTTGGCTAAACGTTGCTCTATCAACTTGTACAGTCGCGTTTTTAATATACCAAAATACGAATGAAAAACATGGCCGTGATAGGTATGAACAATAACTGGAACACCACATGCTTTTGCTGCTTTTCTGCCCAGTGCTCCAGCTTTTGCAGCATGCGTGTGTACAATATCTGGTTTGAATTCTTGGATGATTTGTTTGAGTTTTTTATAAGCTTCACGATCAGAAGATAAGTTTGGTAACCGTTTCATCTCTTCTATCAACACAGGCTCTAATCCATAACTTCTAGGAATATGAAGTGAATCTGTTTCATCTGCTTCGGGCAAACCACCCACCAACAATGTTTCATACTCATCCGACATGTAGCGGGTGAGAAATGTAGCGTTATAGGTCGGTCCACCAATATTGAACCGATTGATTATTCTTAAGACTCTTGGCATAATTTTGTCATACGATCGTACCAATGCTGAAAGACAATATAGGCCCAAACAATGGTAGCTGTTGTGGATGATTTTGTTGTAGCTAATTGCTGAAATTGTTGTTGTATATAAGTTGTGTTGAATAATCCTTGCTCTTCCAAGTAAGCATCATCTAACCAATGTGTGTGTTGAGATACGGTTCCTGCTTTTAAGAGCCATTGATGCAATGGAACTTCAAATCCGTGTTTTGGTCTCTGAAAAACTTCTACTGGCAATCGATCTTTAAATGCATCTTTTAAAATCCGTTTGCTCGTTTTACGGTCATTTTTCCATTCAGCAGGCAAGCGATTGGCTAAGTGCACCACATCTTCGTCCATAAAAGGAGTACGTACTTCCAATGAATGACGCATGCTCATTAAATCGACCTTTTTTAGCATATCGCCAGGGAGTACCATCAATTGATCTAATAATAAGAAATCGTTCAAAGATTGTTTGGTAGTAGGTAATTTTAATTTATACGGATGTGGATTTCTCAATGCACGATCTGGGACATCTAATCCTACCATTGCAGCTAAATACTGGTATTGGTCTGGCCAAGAATAATTCAAGAGTTCACCCATTTTCCCGATTTTACGCAGTTGATTGGCAAATTTCCCTTCACGGTGTCCACTTGAGAAACGTAACACAGGACTTAAAGCCTTGCGTTGCCAAGCTGGAATGCGCTGTGATTTGAGAAATGCAGTGTGTTTATTGTAACCTCCAAATAATTCATCCGCTCCATCGCCAGACAAACTTACTTTGAGGTGCTTGGATGTTTCTTTTGCTAAAAAATAAACGGCAATTGCAGAAGAATCTGCAAAAGGCTCATCAAAAGAACCCAATACATCTTCTAATTCTTGAATAACGAGCTGTTCATTTAATCTGATTTCATGGTGATGCGTTCCTAGAGCGGTTGCTACACGTTGTGCAAAAGGTCCTTCATCCAATAAATTATTCCCTTCAAAACCAATGGAAAACGTATGTAAATCAGGAGCATGTTCTTTCGTGATTGCAGTAACAATAGAACTATCAACTCCACCACTTAAAAACGTACCCAGTGGAACGTCAGCGTGTAATTGTGAACGAATGGCGGTTGTAACCGTGTCACGCACCAATTTTGTAGCTTCAGAATAATCAGTTGGGGCTGCTAATTCATCTTTTAAATTCCAATAGGATTTTAACGCAACTTCCTTATTGGAAACTTCTAAATAATGGCCGGGTAATAAACGCTGTATGCCAGCAATCATGGTCATTCTACTTGGAACGTACGAATAGGTAAAGTAAGCCGAAAGAGCCGCTTGACTTACCTCAAATGGAATCCCCATTTTTAGTAATGCAGGTATTTCACTTGCAAAATAAACGCCCTCTTCTTGAATGGAAAACAACAATGGATTAATGCCCATTCGATCACGAGCAAGTAATAGATAATCCGATTCTGAATCGTAAAAGGCAAAACTGAAACAACCTTTGAGGTCTTCCAACGCCTTTTTGCCGTTTTCAATCAATAAAAAAAGCAATACTTCGGTGTCAGAACTTGTTTGAAATTGATAACCCAACGTTATTAGCTCGTCCTTTAATGCCTGGAAATTGTAGATTTCGCCATTAAAAACCAACATATATCGACCAGTTGGATCACAAAACGGTTGGTTGGATCGTGGGTCAAGGTCAATGATTGAAAGTCGATTATGTCCAAACAAAGCATTGCTTTTTTGCAGTGTTTCCTGATGATCTGGACCACGATGCTGCTGCAAAGTCAATGCTTGTTCAAAGCGCTCCACGAGAGATATTGTAACTGCCGTGTTAAAAAGTTTTATACCTGCTATACCACACACGAAGCGAATTTACCCAATTTTAATCACAAATATTGAGTTTATGTTGTTCCCATTCAATCGTTCGTTTATTCTTCTCGGAATTCTCCTC
>JAYSRF010000118.1:0-34967 GCA_043721195.1 Fluviicola sp.
AGATAAGGTTTATATAATAATCTTAGTTATTTCTTCTGACCAACCAGAAGAATACCATATAAATCAAAAATAGTTTGTCCCAAGTAGTATATAGTTACCTAAATTAAATTAATCCCCAATTTTTCAACAATTTACACATTTGAATACCACGGACTAAAAAAACAATTAACTTTAGTCTAAACTTAATTTAGAAAAGAAATGATTGGATTATTAATTAGCGGTGGGGTTCTTTTGATCCTTATTATTTGGATGGTTTCCATTAATAACCGTTTAGTAGCGCTTAAAAACAACCGTGAAAGTGCATTTGCAGATATAGATGTACAATTGAAACAACGGTATGATTTAATTCCTCAATTAATGGGAGCTGTTAAAGGGTATATGGATCACGAAAGTTCTGTATTGACTCGAGTTACTGAGGCGCGTGCTCGTTGTATGCAAGCAAGTTCTATTTCAGAGAAAATTTCTGCAGAAGCAAGTATGGGTGCTGCAATGAGTGGATTTAACATGCAAGTGGAAGCTTATCCTGATTTAAAAGCGAATGCGAACTTCATGAATTTGCAAACAGAAATTGGTGATATTGAAAACAAATTGGCTGCTGTACGTCGTTTTTTCAATTCGGCTACTAAAGAATACAACAACGGGATTGAACAATTTCCAAGTAGTATCATCGCTGGATTTAAAAAATACACAACAGAACCAATGTTTGATTTGGGAGTTGCTCAACGTGAAACATTGGATCAAGCTCCTGTAGTTAGTTTCTAAGTATCTAAGCCTATTTTTACATGACCTATATTGGACTGCACGAACAGATTCGTCGTAATAATGTTCGTTCTACGATTATATTGATTTGCTTTCCCCTACTGATTTTAGTAGGGGTTTATGCCTTTTTCTTTTTCGTAATTGGTAAGGATAACATGGATGAGGTGAACAGCAACTTTCTGACAACCATTCCGTTTGTTGCTGCTGGTGTGTTAATCTGGTTTTTAATTGCCTATTTCGCAAATGCATCCATGGTTCGTTTGGCAACAAAAGCGCATACCTTGAGTCGAAGTGAGAACATGCGTGTGTACAATCTCACTGAAAATCTGTGTATGACTGTTGGAATGACCATGCCCAAATTGTATGTCATCGAATCAGATGGGTTGAATGCCTTTGCAAGTGGAATTGATCAAAAATCGTATGCAGTAACGCTTACGACTGGTATTATTGAAGCCTTGGACGATGATGAATTAGCTGGGGTTATCGCACATGAATTAACTCACATTCGGAATAAAGATGTTCGATTACTGATTATCAGTATCATTTTTGTGGGTATTTTATCCTTCCTTGTGCAAGTGCTTTTTAGAAGTGTTTTGTACGGAGGACGTAGAAGAGACAAAGATGGAGGAAAATTAGTTTTAATCGCATTAGCTGTAGCAGCAGTTGCGTATTTGTTATCCATTCTTTTCAAATTTGCACTTTCTCGCAAACGTGAATACCTTGCTGATGCTGGAGCGGTTGAAATGACCCGAAATTCCCACGCGATGGCATCCGCTTTGCGTAAAGTTTCTGGTAATTCAGAAGTAGAGCAAGTTGGTAGTGATGATGTGAAACAATTGTTCATTGAACACAAGTCGTCTATTGCTGGGCTTTTTGCTACTCATCCTCCAATTGAAAAAAGGATTTCCGTTTTGGAACAGATGTAATAATCTAGTTTGAACGAGGCCGTAAGCGAACTCAGGATATTAAAATCGTCCTGAGTATTCTTATACAAACTCCCAGGCGCTCTGGTAAATTCCATTTTCTTCTATGAAATTAATCAGTTGTAAATAGAATGGATCGTTGCCCAAAGTAGCACTGTCTCCAACTATAATGCATCGATTTTTGGCACGCGTTATTGCAACATTTGTTCTGCGGTAATCTCTCAAAAATCCAATGGATTGGTCCATATTACTGCGTGTTAAGCTGATCACAATGGTATCTTCTTCTTGTCCTTGAATGGCATCAATGGTTGAAATACGAAAAGTTGGTAATGCTTTTTTCAATAAGCCCAATTGTGCATTGTATGGCGAAAGTATAACTGTTTTGGATGGTAGAAGTCCAAGGTTTTCAACGAGGGTTTTGACAATTTCTACTTCATCTCGGTGAAACGTACTTCCGGAAGTTTCATCTTGTTGTTCTCCTTCACCATAACCTGCCATATCGACAAATCGTAATTCACCCACACGATCAGCAAAATAGGTGAGGAGTTCATTGTTATAAAACCAGGGATTGATACTGGCAACAATTTCTGGAGCCATGCGGTATTGTTCGTTCAAAAGAAGCGTATTTCCCTCGTGCATCGCTGTTTCCAAGAGTGATTTTCCTAAACCAAATTGTGCCGCTTGATGCGAAAAAACAATTGGAGGTAGCTGTTGCGGATCGCCGCATAAAACCAATCGTTTTCCAAAACTCGCAGTGAGCCACGTCAACGGTTCGGGACATTGTCCTGCTTCATCCATGATCACTACATCTAAAAGTGTTTCTTTCGATAAGGCATTAAAAATTCCTACAGGTGTTCCTGCAATAACGGGAATTGTTCCAATTAAATGTTGTCGTGCATCTTGGGTGACTTTCCGAATTTCTTTCCTCAAAATTCCTCGTTCTTTGCGTGCATCTGACTTTTCGGTAGCAGCTTCCTTGGTATAATTACGGATGTGTTTATTGGCTAAATCATTGGCTTTTCGTAAGGCTTTGTGCAAGTGTTCCAGCATTTTTTTTTCTGAACCACGTTCAACATATCCATCAATCGTGAATGCTTGAATACGATCAGCAATTTTTTCCTCGTTTCCAACCCTTAAAAGTGGAATCTGCAAATCGACCAAGGCATTACATAAATTATCAACCGCTGTATTACTAGGCGCACTGATCACAACACGTTCTCCGCGATTGACCAATGCTTGAATTGCTAATGCAAGTGTATGGGTTTTTCCTGTTCCTGGTGGACCTTGAATCAATACAACTGGATCTTTTCCGAGAATCGCAGCTGCGGCTAGCTGTTGTCGTTGGTTTAATCCAGTTAATTCGACGATTGGTAAAGTTGGAACTGTTTTTTCGTTCGTTAAAAACGCTTGAAATTCTAGCAATTGCGGATGATCATTCAATAATTTGCAAGCGAGTTCCATGCATTGCATTGTGCGGTCATCGGGAACAAATTGTAGGGTCACAGGTTCGTCTCGCAAATTCGGAATATCTTCTTCCTGCAATGAAAACGTGCCTGAATGGTCATCCAATTCCAACAAACGTCCTTCTGCTTTCCAATTTCCTTGCTGACAACGAATGGTACATCCTTTGCGGAAATAAGCATCGTTAATCGGAAAGGAAGTGGTAAACTGAATCAACGTAAAATCACCTGCCGTATCCTGACTTGCAATGGTCAACGGGAACAATAAAATTCCCGCTTTCCGTTGTTCAACAGGAGCTAAGGTCAATTGTTGTTGAAACGCATTTCTGAATTCGTTTTTCTCAGCCGAAAGGGCATTGTGTAAGCGTTCTGAACGATTTTCCATCTATTAATTCACCACGTTTTTTTCGTCACCAAACTTACGATACGAAATCACAACCATCAATGTTGCCAAAGCACACATCGTTGCAAATGCCAATAATATCAACGGCCATTCCAAGGTTCCTGCAATGAGTTCTTTGGTTGCCAATACAATATTCACAACTGGAATCAATGCTGTAATCGTATTCAATTCAACTCCGGGGAAAAAGCCCACCATAGCTGGTAAAACAATTAAAATATTGAGCGGAGAAATGATGCTTTGGGCTTCTTTGAAACTTTTGGCACGCACAGCAATTGGAATCATGATTCCTGCAAAGAATACAATGAGCGGAAACAATAAACAATAGAGAAGGGCAATGAATCCAGGTGTTAAGATCCCGTGAATGATGTCCAGCAATTCTTTACTTTCAACCACATGCAGTACTTCAATGGAGAAAAAGAGCCCGAGAATGGAGAAGGTCGAAGCAGTGAGTCCAGATAAGATCACAACGCCCATTTTTCCTACCAATAATTTCCAACGAGCAACTGGTGTGGTCAATAACGTTTCGATGGTTCCACGTTCTTTTTCACCTGTAAACAAATCAATGGCTGGGTACATGCAACCTAAGAATCCAAAAGCAATGAAAATATACGGTAAAATTCCACCAGCTAATTTTCCAATCATTTCTTTATCGGAAGCAACATTTCGGTAGTTCATAGAGATCGGAATCAATTTACGTTCATCGATTTTTAATTCAATAAGGCGTTCTTTCCGTAATTTCTCGTTGATGTAATTCAGATACGTTTCAGCACGTTCTTTCATACCCATTTCCGTTGCGTCGTAGTAGATCACCACAGGAATTGCTTCTTTTTTAGCTAAGTATTCTTTAACGTTTGCAGGAATGTACAAACCAATTTGAATGGAGTCACTGTGAATAGCTTCCATTACTTTGGTGGTATCAGACATGGGGATAAATTGCTTTTTACCCAATTCTTTTGGCAATTGCATCAATTCTTGTTCCAAGCGCGAAGTTTGCGTAGAACACAAGCCAATCTTCACTTTCTTTTCTGCTGCTTCCTTCTCAAATCCAGCTGAAATTCCTACAAACACATTGAGAATAATGGGGAAAATCAAGGTTGGAATAACGATCATCATCATCACCGTTCGGCGATCACGTAAGGTATCTTTGAGTTCTTTTTTGAAAATTGTCCAAATCATAGTGCTACGTTTTTAGATTGTTGAACAATGCGGATAAATTCCGAAGTAAGATTGGGTGCTTGCATTTGACTACGGAATGCATCCATGGTATCGTTAAAAAGCAATTTTCCTTGGTAAATGATACTTATATCGTCGCATAATAAATCGACTTCACTCATAATATGGCTGGAGAAAATCACCGTTTTCCCTTGGTCTTTACAATCGTTGATGAGGTGAATAATGTTTTCAGCAGTGATGACGTCCAAACCACTTGTTGGTTCATCAAAAATAACGACTTGCGGATCGTGAATCATGGTTCTACAAATGGAAACCTTTTGTTTCATTCCGGTGCTTAATTTTCCAATGCGTTTGTTTTGAAAATCATGCATATCCAGCAAGGTGAATAGTTTTTCTTTACGTTCAAGTAAGGTTTCTTTTGGCACATCGTACAATTTCCCAAAATATTCAATGAGTTCATTGGGTGTTAATCGTGCATACAAACCAGCCGATCCAGTTAGAAAACCAATGTGTCGACGGGCTTCTTGCGAATCTTTCACTGCATCAATACCATCGATCAAAATTGTGCCGCTTGTGGGCTGAAAAATGGTAGACAACATGCGCAATGTCGTTGTTTTCCCAGCGCCATTTGGTCCCAATAACGCATGTACGCGACCAGGTTCACAGGAAAAACTCAAGTTATCGACTGCGGTTACAGTGGTATCTGTTGTTCCAAGTTCTTTTCGTTGTCGGCTATTCAGCGAAAAGGTTTTTGTTAAGTGTTCTACACGAATCATAGGGTTCATTTAGTGCTGACGAATATAAGCAGATGAAATTAGATAGGGTAGGAGAAGTGGTTAAATGTCGTTAAAAGGTGAAGAGCGGAAAAAAGATCTGTATTTCGGTTAGATGTGCTGAAAGTCTATATTGACAGTGTTTTTAGAAATAAAGCATTATTTTTAACCAACAATTTCATACTGGTAGCAGCACTTAAATTAGTCTTAGAACAATGAACTATTCAAAATTAGAAACACTTATAAACCTTAAAAATGCTGGCGAACTTACTGTTGAGGAGTTTGAAATGGCAAAGGATGAACTAAAAAAAGAAAAAGAATCACCTTTCAAGAGAGGAAATCATCTGAATATGGAAGTAGATGAGTTTAATATGCTGTTGCACGTAACACAATATTGTGGAATCTTGATTCCTATTGTAGGATCATGCGTTCCAATCATTTTATGGTTACAGAATAAAGACGTCAATCCTAAAATTGATTTACATGGTCGAATCGTTTTCAATTGGGTGTTTAGTGTGATTATTTATTTCGTGTGTAGTGTTGTTCTCAGCTCAGTTGTCATTGGATTATTTGCTCTTGGGATTTTGATCTTGCTTGATATTATTTTTCCGTTAGTGGGTACTTTTAAAGCAAAAAAAGGAATAGCGTGGAGGTATCCATTCAGTATCAATTTTTTCAATGTCAAAGATGCGATTGTAACAATGAATAAGGCACCAGAAAGTCAACTTCATGGATGAACGATTAAGCTTGATTTTAACTGAATTAAAGCAACAATGTCTAGTACTCGATTGTCTTGAGTTTGAATTTTATTGGGAAATGTGGGGTGTAATGTGGACACCATGGTTTATAGAAGTGAATAACAAATCTCTTTCATTTACATCGAATGATGTTTCAATGGAAGACCTTGATCGACTTATTGAGAGTGGGGATATTGAATTAGTAAAAATCTTTGATCGTTCAGAAATGAAAGATGAGTTTGATAGGAAGCGATATATAGTCAAAATAAGATAGCTTATTTAGGCAGGGATGTTGGAATTTTATTACAATCAAAACCCTATAAACCATTTGGTAAAAGGAAACTTAAATACTAACTTAGTACAAAAAAGAAATGGCGCAAGTTGATTTCATACGCAACGGAATAATCGATAAGCTTTTAGCAATATCAGATAAGGACTACTTGATAGCCTTGTTGCAGTCTATTGAGGAGAACACCATCCAGAATGACAAAATTAAGTTAACTAAAGAGCAAAAATTGATGCTCGAAATGAGTGAAAATGATATTCTTAATGGAAAACTTATTTCTCAAAGTGATTTAGATAATTCAGATCTTGAATGGCTCAAAGGAAAATAGTTTGGACTGAAACAGCTGCACGTCAGCGAAGAGAGGTGTTGAAATATTGGACAGAAAGAAATGGAAATACTACTTACGCTGAGAAGTTAATTGAAATTACAAGAAATCATCTTAAGGTAATTTTAAAAACTCCAGAAGCATTTAAAGAATCAGACTTTAGTGATGTTCGAGAATCAGCAATGGGACATTTTAGTTTGTATTACAAAATCACATCAGAATACATTATAATAATGGCATTTTGGGATAATCGGCAAAATCCCAAAAAACTATTAAAGACCATTTCATAAGTGATTACTTTTTTGTTTCACAGATTAGTCTAACCAGCCTTCACTTCAAACCATCATGCTCATTTCCCCCACAAAAAAAGGAAGCCTTTCGACCTCCTTTCACAATTTTTATAGTAGCAACTTAATGCTGGTGTCCGTGTGCTCCGTGTGAGTGACCGTGACTTAATTCTTCTTCTGTAGCATCGCGTACTTCTAACACTTCTCCTTCGAAATGTAAATCAGTTCCAGCAAGTGGGTGATTAAAATCCATTGTGACAATCTCCGGTGTAATTTCGTATACACGACCACGCAAGTGATTTCCTTCACTGTCTGTCATCGGCAATAACGCACCAACAAAAATTTCTTCTTCGTTCATTTTTCCTTCTTCGTCGTGAAAAACAGAAACAGGAATTTGTGCTTTGTGATCTTCACTGTGCTCACCATACGCATCCCCAGAAACAATACCAAAACTAAATGCATCACCAGCTTTTAATCCGTGAATGTTTACTTCAAATGTGGGAATGATGCGCTCTACACCGTATATAAACTGCATAGGATGATCTGCTGCCGTTTCTTCAATTTGTTCCCCTGTTTGTTGGTTCGTTAACTTGTATTTCAAGGAAACTACCTTATTCGTATCAACTGTCATGTTCTTTTCAATTTTAAAGCTACAAAAATAAGAAGAATCTGAAAAAGAGGCGTTTTTTGGTGTAATTGGTGATCATTTTATTTTGGGATGCTGAGACACTTGTTATATTGTTTTTTCTCTCCGAGGCAGTAGATACAAGTGAAGGAAAACGATATTCCCTATTTCATGATAGTATTCCAAAAATTCTAATAAACGATGAAAATTTGAGTTATCTGTGAAGGTGACATAAACCAGATAGTATACCTATAAATGAACCAATCATAATTTTTGTCCTGTACCTCAAAATAAAATTATCCCATTTTATTCACCTGCCTGATTCTACATTAAATTTTAGCTTATTTTTGTGCGAACTTTTAAGAGAACCGTTCGCAATTTAATATGGCACAGATTGAGATTCGTCTTCCTAAAATGGGAGAAAGCGTAACAGAGGCAACAATTACTAACTGGTTGAAAAACATAGGCGACAGTGTTGCTTTGGACGAACCCCTTGTTGAAGTTGCAACAGATAAAGTCGATAATGAACTACCTTCAGAAGTTGCGGGTGTTTTAGTTCAACGTTTGTTTGAACAAGACCAAGTGGCACAGGTAGGTGATGTAATCGCTATTATTTCTACAGATGGAGATAGTGCCCCAGTCGTTGAAGCACCTAAAGCTGCAGTTGTAGAAGCAGTAACAGCATTGGTTGAAAATGCTCAAGTTACGACCAATGGTCAAACTCAGACATTGGAAAAAAGCAACTCAGGTAAATTCTTTTCGCCATTAGTTCGCAGCATCGCAGAAAAAGAAGGTGTAACAGTATCTGAATTAGACACGCTTGGCGGTTCTGGATTGGGTGGTCGTGTTACAAAGAAAGATATTCTTTCTTACCTTGATAATCGTGGAACAATTGTCGCTGCACCTGTATCGGTTGAAAAACCAACTGTAGTTCAAACAGCTGCTCCAACAATTGCTGCTCCAGTTGTAAATGGTACATCTTTCTTATCCAACATAAAGGAACCAATCATCATTCCTGGACCAGAAGATGAAATCATCGAAATGGATCGTATGCGTAAGCTTATTGCTGAGCACATGGTGATGTCAACACATGTTGCGCCTCACGTTACTTCTTATGTAGAAGCTGATGTGACGAACATCGTGAACTGGCGAAATAAAATGAAAAAAGATTTCGAAAAACGCGAAAACGAAAATTTAACCTTTACACCTATCTTTATTGAAGCAGTTGTTAAAGCGATTAAAGATTTTCCAATGATCAATGTTTCTGTTTCAGGAACAACAATCATTAAGCGTAAAAATATCAATATCGGAATGGCGACTGCTTTGCCATCTGGTAATTTAATTGTTCCAGTTATCAAAAATGCTGATCGTATGAACCTTACGGGGATTGCGAAATCAGTCAATGGATTGGCACGTAGCGCAAGAGACAATAAATTGAAACCAGAAGATATTCAAGGTGGTACTTATACTGTTACGAATGTTGGGACTTTTGGAAATGTAATGGGAACCCCAATCATCAATCAACCGCAAGTTGCCATTCTTGCATTGGGAGCCATTCGAAAAATGCCAGCAGTTATTGAAACACCAGAAGGAGACTTTATAGGAATCAGACATAAAATGTTCCTTTCTCACTCCTACGACCACCGTGTTGTAGATGGTGCGTTGGGCGGTCAATTTGTTCGTAGAGTAGCAGATTACCTCGAACAATTTGACGTTAATCGCGAATTGTAACATTAAATAATTAATTTCGTAAGACCCACGCAATGAATAAAGTGGGTCTTTTTTAATTAAACAATCAATGAATCGAATTCAAACTACTGCAGTCTTCTTACTGCTACCAATGTTTATGTTTGCTCAATACACCGAAGAGCAACTATCAAAAATTCTAGCCAGTACCTCTGAACAAGAACTTGTAACTGAAAGTTCTCAAATGTTGCAAGAAGGCTATCTGTATCAAGCAGGATTGGTTGCTGATCGTTTACTTGAGTTAAACCCGAATAGTTGTAATTACAACTACCGAAGAGGCTTTGTTTATTTGGAAATGTCCCGTGATTTTGTGAAAGCAATGCCACTTATGGAGAAAGCTGCAGTAAACACGGATAAAAATTTCGATGCCTATTCTTCCAATGAGAAAAGCGCGCCAACAGATGCTATTTATCACTTGGCTCGTTGTTATCATTTAGCTGAAAACATAGATAAAGCTGTAGAATACTACAACAAATTCATCGAAGTATCTAACAAGAACTCAGAATTTGTTTTCTTCTCAAAGTTGAATTTAGAACAATGTGAAGTCGCTCGTAAACTTCTTGCAGTTCCACGAAAAATGAAATTGCAAAATTTAGGTTCAAGTATCAATACATCTAAACCAGAATTCTCACCCGTTATTTCATTAGACGGTTCAGCTTTATATTTCACTTCGCGACGTGCATGGGCAAATGGTGAAAGTAATGAAGGAATAGATACTCGAATCAATCAATTGCCAGAAGATATTTATGTTTCTTACCGTGATTTTGATGGCTCTTGGACTGAACCAATTCGTTTAGAATTTTGTGATTCTATTCAAAATGAAGCAACATTGGCGGTAAGTCCAGATGAGCGTCGCATTTATTTATACCAAGATACCCGTGGAAATGGTGATATTTTCTTTTCTGATTTCTCAACAAATCGTTTTCAAGCAGTTGAGCATTACGAAGCAAAAAATGTCAATACATCAAGTTGGGAAACACATTGTACAGTTACTCCAGATGGAATGAATGTGTATTTCGTTTCTGATCGTAAAGGTGGTTATGGTGGACGTGATATCTACCGTATAGTGAAATTGGCCAACGGTGAATGGAGTGAAGCAGTGAATATGGGACCAGGTATCAACGGCCCGTTTGATGAAGAATCACCTTTTATTGCTGTTGATAACAAAACTTTATATTTCTCTAGTAATGGAGCCAAAAGTATGGGTGGATTTGATGTATTTGTTACCGTTCGTGACGATAATAATGCATGGTCAGATCCAATCAATCTTGGTTACCCATTGAATTCTACTGGTGATGATTTATTCTATACAACTACAGTTGATGGAATGACTGGTTATCTTACTTCCTTCCGTGCAGATGGATTTGGTGAAAAAGATATTTACGAAATTCAGAACGATTACCTCGGTATGAAAAATATCGCTGTATTAAAAGGTAAAATCAATGTGGTAGGTGGAAAAGACCTTCCAGAAGATGTTTCAATCACCTTGCGTTGTACCAATTGTGGTGATCCATTTGACCGTAAAGTATTTCCTAGATTGCGTGATGGTGTTTTCTTAAGTTCATTGGAACCTTGCCGTGAATATGAAATGATATTTTCTTACGAGGGAGGTAAAAAAGAATTCCACAAAGAAACCTTCAACACAGAATGCGACAAAGAATACGATGAGGTTTATCGCGAAGTATGGTTAGATGTTGATATTCAAGATATCGTAAATATCTATTACTTAGCTGGTGTTGTGAAAGACAGTAAAACCAAAAAAGAATTAGACGGCGTAAAAGTTTCAATTGTTGATAAAAGCAATGGTTTGCCAATTTTAGATGCGTCTACTCTTTCGAATGGATCGTTCTTAAGTGATACGTTGAAAGGTAAAAAACGCAATGATAACTTTGAAATCGCGCTTCGTTTGGAAAAAGAAGGTTACGTTACAATGTCGTATGATATTCCGTTAGAATTAGCCATGGAATCACGTATTGATATCAATTCACTGATCAATCCGATGATGACTAAAATCGAGATTGGAGCTGATTTAGGTGCGATTGTAGCGATTAACCCGATTTATTTTGATTACAACAAATCGGATATTCGATCAGATGCAAAAGTTGAATTGGATAAGATTGTTAAAATCATGAAAGACAATCCAAACATTAAGATCGAATTAGGATCACATACCGATTCACGTGGTGATAATGCGTACAATATGGCATTATCCGATCGTCGTGCAAAATCTTCTGCTGCTTACATTATTTCAATGGGAATCGACGCAAATAGAATTGTAGGTAAAGGGTATGGGGAATCAAAATTGGTAATCAAAGACACAGCGATTAATGCTATGGCGACCACTGATGAAAAAGAAGTTGGACATCAGAAAAACCGTCGTACAGAATTTTTAATTGTCAAATAATATTCCCTCAAAGAAGATTAAAAAACCGTCGACTTTTGTTGACGGTTTTTTTGAAATATCAAATTGAATTACTTTTCTTTTGAGGAATTCAATTCATGAAATAAGGACGTTCAATTACTCCGAATAACCAACTATTGTTATGATTGATTGAACAAACTACTCTCCTCATTGTGTAAATACAGAAAAAAAATTAACATTTTATGTCAATTAAGCTATCGGATTTACCTATATTCACGGCATTGATATTCATTAGATTAACTTACAGAATGAAAATACTACTCTTCTTTTCACTAGTTTGCACTTATTGCACTATTGGATTTGGGCAATATAAAGAAGGCGAATTAGAGACTATCCTAACTACTTATTCAGAAGAAAAGCTGGTTTTAGAAAGTTCGCGTCTACTTGATGTTAGTTATTTTGCAACTGCAGAAAAATTAGTTGATAAGCTCTTAGAGAAAAATCCTGAAAATGCGAATTACAATTATCGTAAAGGGTTTTTAGTTTCAGAAGGCAGAGGCAATTATGCTGAGGCAATTCCTTATTTAGAAAAAGCTTCTAAATCGATTAGTAAGAACTACGATATGAACTCTGCCAATGAAAATGGGGCTGCTATCGATGTTTATTACCACTTGGCTAAATGTTATCATAAAACAAATGATTTTGACAAAGCTGAAACCAACTATAAATTATTTTTAGCTCAAGCAGGTAAAAAAACAGATTTAACTGCTGCTTCTAATTTAGGGTTGGATCAATTGATCAATGCGAAAAGATCAATGGAGTTTCCGAAAAAGAATGTTACTGTAACTAATTTAGGAAACATCATCAATTCAGAAAATCCAGAATATTCTCCCGTTATTTCTTTTGATGGAAGCGCACTTTATTTCACTTCAAGACGTGCTTGGACTAGCGGACAAGAATCCGATGCATTGGATTTGAGATATAACATGTACCCTGAGGATATTTATGTAGCATACCGCGATTTTGATGATAGTTGGATTGAACCAACTCGTTTAGATTTTTGTAAATCAGGACAAAACGAAGCATCCATTTCTGTAAGTCAAGATGAACGTCGCATTTACGTTTATCAAGATGATAATGGGAATGGTGACATCTATTATTCTGATTTTGCTACCAACCGTTTCAAAGAGATTCAAGCGTATAAAAATGAAGATGTAAATACCGAAAACTGGGAAACGCATTGTGCAGTTACACCTGACGGTCGCGCTATGTATTTTACTTCTGATCGCCCTGAAGGATTTGGCGGACGTGATATTTACCGAATTGTGAAATTACCTGACGGTTCTTGGAGCAAGCCTTACAATCTAGGAGCTACAATCAATTCAGCATTTGACGAAGATTGTCCATTCATTGCTAGTGATAATAAAACGCTCTATTTTGCCAGTAATGGTCCAAAAAGTATGGGTGGTTTTGATATCATGATCAGTGTTATTGATGAAGATAACAATTGGTCACCTCCTGTTAATTTAGGTGCACCAATGAATTCGACATCAGACGATCTATTCTATACAGAAACAATTGATGGACGACGTGGATATATCACTTCTACCCGTGCCGATGGCAAAGGAGAGAAAGATATCTATGAAATTCAAAATGATTACATGAATGTCAATAGAGGTGCTATATTAAAAGGAAAAGTGATTACGTTAAACAATCGCCCACTTCCTGAAGACATCACTATTACTGTTGCGTGTAAGGATTGTGGAGATCAAGCGGATCGAACTGTTTATCCTCGCGTTCGTGATGGTGTTTTCATGATGAACCTAGAATCGTGTCACGAATATGAAATTATTTTCCACCATACAAATGGAGGGGTAGAATTCTACAGAGAACCACTTAAAACCGATTGTCTGAAAGAAAAAGAAGAAATCTACCGCGAAGTTTACTTGGATGCAGATTTAATGGCAATCGTAACTCCTCCAACTGTTGATACAGTGGTTGTTGATACTGTTGTGCCGCAGCCAACTTATCCACCATTGGCATACAAACGCAATTTTGGTTACAACAAAAACAATGGCGAAGACGAAAATGGATCATTGGGTCAGTTCTATAAAAATGTAGACAAACAATTGGAGAGCGGACGTGAGAAAATTGTAATCGAAATTTATTCTTCTGCTTCTTATGTTCCTACAAAGAAATTCAAGGATAATCAGGAATTGAGCCAGACACGTGCTGAGAATTTACAAAAGAAAGTAGCTTGGCATTTCAAGAACTCCAAATACGCAGGTAAAGTCGAAATCAAGATTGTATCTGTTGTTGTAAGTGGTCCTGAGTATGTAAATGATGGTGAAAATCAAGATAAATATATTCCATTCCAGTTTGTAGCATTAGAGACAAAATAGGAATTTTAAACTTAATTGAAGTCCCCGTCCACTCGTTGTGGTTCGGGGCTTTTTTTTGTGCATTTGGAAGTGTATATTTGAAAAAAAATAAAATGAATCTAACGCTTCAACGCCCATTTGCTGTATTTGATCTCGAAACAACTGGTGTGAATGTTACTCAGGATCGTATCGTTGAAATTGCAATTATTAAAATTCAGCCCGATGGCACTGAAGAAGAGTACTGTAAACGTGTACACCCAACTATTCCCATTCCAAAAGAATCCAGTGAAATACATGGAATTTGGGATAAAGACATTCAAGATGCACCCACTTTTGCTGAATTAGCAGATGAAATTGCTGCATTTATCGGAGACGCAGATTTGGCTGGATACAATTCCAATAAGTTTGATATTCCTGTTTTAGCGGAAGAATTTTTGCGGTGCAATCATCCATTTGATATTAGTACCCGCAAATTTGTAGATGTGCAAAACATTTTTCACAAAATGGAGCAACGTACATTGGCTGCTGCCTATCAATTCTATTGTCAAGAACCAATGGAAAATGCGCACAATGCATTGTATGACACACGCGTAACCTTAGATGTATTCAAAGCGCAATTGATTCGTTACCAAGATCTCGCAAAATCGGTAGAAGGATTAGCAGATTTTTCTAGACAAGGAAATGTAGAATGGCACGATTTCGCCGGAAGATTGGCGAAAAACGAAAAAGGTCAAGTGACGTACAACTTCGGAAAACACAAGGGAAAAACGGTCGAACAAATCTTTGAAACAGAATCGGGGTATTATGGTTGGATGCTTGATGCTGATTTCCCGCTTTATACCAAACAATTGCTTCGCGCTGAAATGGATCGCATCAAAGAGGCGAAAAAACGTCCTGAAAAGCCAAAAGAACAGCCCAAAGAAGATCCAAAAAACATCGAAGACAAATTGGCTGCTTTGAAAAACAAATTTTCCAAATAACAACTATGAAAATTATCTGCATCGGTCGCAACTACGCGGATCACGCAAAAGAAATGAATGCGCCGTTACCAACCGTACCTGTTTTTTTTCTGAAACCAGATACAGCAATGCTCCCAGCTGGTACAGCATTTTATATTCCAGATTTCACCAAAGATTTGCATTATGAATGTGAATTGGTCGTGAAAATCAAAAAAGCGGGTAAACACATTCCTGTTGATTTCGCTGCTGATTACTACGATGAAATCAGTTTAGGAATTGACTTTACGGCTCGCGATTTACAAAGCGAATGCAAAGAAAAAGGATTGCCTTGGGAAATCGGTAAGGCATTCGACAATAGTGCGCCGATGGGAACACATTTCATTTCCAAAACGAGTGTTGATCTCAAATCACTGACTTTCACCTTACTCAAAAACGGAGAATTGGTTCAAACAGGAAAAATGACCGATATGGTTTTTTCCATTGATCAACTGATTAGTTATGTTTCACAGTTCATTACCTTCAAAACAGGCGATTTATTGTTTACAGGAACTCCGGCTGGAGTAGGCCCCGTTGCCATTGGAGATCGGTTAGAAGGATTTATTCACGAAGAAAAAATACTCGATTTACAGATCAAGTAATTGTTACGCGCTACAAATGTGTATATTTGTCGTCGCTTAACAGCAAGCCCCGCATATTGAATCCCGAAATTTTTCGGTAATTCGATCTGGGGAAACAAATTAGATGCCCACGTGGTGAAATTGGTAGACATGCCATCTTGAGGGGGTGGTGCCATTAGGTGTGCTGGTTCGAATCCAGTCGTGGGCACACACGATAAGGGAAATAACGGAAGTTATTTCCTTTTTTCATTTTATCAGGACTTGTTGGGAAGTTCAGTCATGCGCACGATAAGGGACAAACTGTGCCGTTTTACTGCGACTTGTAAGGTTCAATTAAAATAATTTCGTGAATGCTAAAAGTTGAATTAATTCTTATATTTAAATTATAATCATTACAGCTGGTTGAATTATGAAATACTCCTCTTGCTTATCTTACCTAAGAATAATATTTCTTTTTTTTGCCGTACAACCTTATTTACATGCTCAAAATATCGCGCTTAATCCTTCAAACACAGCTGGCGCTGTACCTGATTCGTATAGACCGGGTATCAATTATACACCAAAAACCAATGCCGCTGCTTATTACTTTTTAACCAACGGAATTACCTATAACAGTGTTCGATTGTTTGAAATAGAACGAGCGATGAATTATCCGGGGGTTAATTCCATTGCAGATGTTATGCTGGTATTAGAAGCCCTTGAGCCGGAAATTTCGCAAACCTATTTGCATTGTGAACGACTGATTTTGCCCATTCTTAAAATGCCTGCCTGGTTAAGTTCGTCATCAGACAACTCATCAATTCCAGGAGCTGGTGACCCAAATTGGCTATATTACAATACAGTACCACCAGCTGACTACAACGTTTGGGGAACACTGGTAGACAGCATTGTAGATAAAATCAGTAATCAATGGGGCTTAGATGTTCACTATGAAATCTGGAACGAACCCGATAATTTTTATTGGCAGGGCACCCCGCAGGAATATTTCACTTTTTTTAAAAACACTTATTCTGCAATACGAAGTAATCATCCTACAGTAAAAATTGGAGGACCAGCTGTCGCGTCATTTAATTCATGCTTTGGTTTTAGTCTGCCGCAGGGCCATCTTGACAATGCTCAATTTGATCAGACCATTATTGCTCAACTCATTGATAGTTGTGAGATATGGAATATGCCACTTGACTTTATCAGTTGGCACGAGTTTGACCCATTTCCGCATTCAATGGCTCAAGAAGTAACCTGGTTAAATCAAAAATTAATAAGTTCTGGCCATGGTGTTGTTCCGCTCATTATTTCGGAATGGAATCAGACTTCGGACTTACGTGATACAGATTTTTCTATTGGTTTTATGACGAACTACGCTTTAAGCACATTGAAATATGGTATTACAGCACAAGCCGTTGCCTCCTGGCAGGATTTTGATTCTTCCGCTACAGAATTCCATCAAGATTATGGGTTGCTAAGTTGGGGAGCATTACAAAAACCAGCATGGAAATCGTTGTATTTAATGAATCAGTTGGAAGGGGCTTTGATTCCAATTGTATTAGATGACAGCACAAATATGGCAGTAGCTGCAGCCGTGACCAACGATACTTTACGAATGCTTGTTTCAAATTATCAATTGCCCGCCTTCGTCGAAACAATAATGTATTTATACTACGAAAAACTCTTCAATTCAAACGACTTCGCTTTAGAAAACTTGACCAATGAAGCTCATCTTGATTCAATATTCAAAGGATTGATTACGCTTCCTGTTACAAGTTCCTTGACATCTGAGATAAATCAGGCAATACCCTTTTATCATGTTGCGGATTCATTGTACACTGAAGGGCGCACAATAAATGTAACTTTATCTGGTATCGGTGGTAATCATACTGGATTTTTTACGTTCGTTGACTCCTCCACAAATAATGTAATATCCGTTTTTGATTCACTCATTGCTGATGGATATACACGTGAAGATGCAGTCAATTTTCTGTATCCTACTACCGAAATTATAAACTCAGTACCTGCAACATTTGTTGATTCGTTATTTTCATTTCATTTACCCACAAATGCTGTTGCATTTATCGAGATTTATATCCCGGAATTGAATGGTCTCAATATCAATTCATATCCATCAAACAGCGATGGGTGCTTTATTTTATACCCCAATCCTGTTATTCAAAATGAACTAACGATTGAATCCAAAACGATCACCTCTGAATATAGAAGTGCGACTCTTTTAAATTCTTCTGGTTCAATAATTGATCAAATTATTTTGGTAGACGGTTGTGCAAATATTCCAACAGCCCAGCTTCCAAGCGGAATTTATTATTTACGTAACGATGAGTTTGGTTGTGTACAAAAATTCGTTAAACCTTAATAACGATTGATTATTCTATAAGTTAACCGATTGCGGATTCCAAAGTTTCGAACCCAAGTGTTTTGGAAATATACGAGGTACATTTTTCAACCTGTTTTCCATTGACCAAATTGTTAATCCTCGCAAGTATTATTAGCGACTTTTTGGTTCGAACTTTGAACTGACTTGCGCACAAAAGGAAGTCTGACACACAGTGTCGGACTTTTTTATTTTAGGCCATTTCAAACTTGTTTGAGAATGGTTGGAATAAAAAAGACCAAGGAAATGTGAAACATTTTCATACTTCCATGCTTGGGTAAAAGCTCACATTGTTGGATATGTAATCCAGTCGTGGGTACAAAAAAGAATCGGGATTGTCCGCCACCGCGGATGATCCCGATTCTTTTTCACTCTTCTCTCGCAGTCACATTCTGTCTCATGACTGCTCTTTTATTTTTGCCGTGTCTCGTTCTAAAAACGACGAACTGCAAAACAAATATTAAAGACTAACTCAATCGATTGTCTCTAATATGAAGAAAAGTTTATCACTCTGGATTATCCGGTTTAAAAAAAAAGAAATAAATTAAATCTAGGAAACACCACTTCAATCAACTAATTTTGCGTCAAACCATTTAAAATGAGAAGCATATTGCTCTTTTTCGCAGCTGCATTACTACCTTTATTCATTCTTGCTCAAGCCGGAGCAAACGATCCAACTTTTAATACGTTCGATGACGATCGTTTTGGAATCGGAGGAGGATTCAATGGCAATCCAATATGGTGCAGTGCTCTTCAACCAAATCAGAAAATTCTTGTAGGGGGAGATTTCACTGCATACAACGGAACCACAAGAATTCGTATTGCTCGATTAAATACCGATGGTAGCCTAGATACCACATTTAATCCTGGCACGGGGTTCAATTTTACCGTAAGTACTATTTCAATCCAAGCCGATGGTAAAATCATTGTTGGTGGAGATTTCACGGAATTCAACGGAACGCCAAGAATTCGCATGGCGCGTCTGAATAGTGATGGAAGCCTTGATAACACATTCAGTTCCTTGACTTATTTTGATAATAATGTATCAACAACTGCTATTCAGGCAGACGGAAAAATAATCGTCGGCGGGCTGTTTACTTTTTCTTTTGGAAATGGAAATGGAGCTACGCGCCTTGTTCGTTTGAATACCGATGGTACACCAGACATCACTTACAATAGTCCAGGAGCAGGTTCTCAGGTCTCTACAGTATCTATACAAGCAGATGGAAAAGCGATTGTTGCAGGAAGATTTACTCTGATTGGCATGAATGATCCGCAAAGTCGAATTATGCGACTAGATACTGATGGACACATTGATACTACATTTCATATTGGAAGTGGATTTAACCAAGATGTGTACACTACCACTTTGCAATCGGATGGAAAAATTCTGGTTGCTGGAATTTTCACCATGTACAACGGAACTTCCATGAACCGTATTATCCGATTGAATACTAATGGATCCGTTGATACAACATTCAACCCGGGAGCTGGATTTAGTGGTGGTCCATGGACCATTTCCATGCAGGCGGATGAAAAAATAATAGTTGGGGGTATTTTCTCATTGTTCAACGGAAATGCAGTTCCACGAGTTATCCGCTTGAATTCGAATGGTACTCACGACCTCACTTTCAACGCGGTGAGCGTATCAACTTCTGGTACACTATTCACTACCTTGGTTCAATCTGACCAAAAGGTCGTTGTTAGCGGTGCTCCTCGGTTGAATACTGACGGTAGTAAAGACACAACCTTCAATCCTTTCCCTGGTGCTAACAATTGGATTTATGCCACTGCTATTCAGGCAGATCAGAAAATTCTTATTGGTGGACGCTTCATAAGATTCAATGGTTCAGATAGAAATCGTATCGCTCGATTGAATGCGGATGGGACTATAGATTTTAGCTTCAATTCTGGGTCTGGTTTTAATTTCGATGTACTTGCCTTTGCAGTTCAATCGGATGGGAAAATTCTTGTAGGAGGAGACTTCACAACCTATAATGGAACCACAAAGAATCGCATTATACGACTGAACCCAGATGGTTCAATAGATCTTACATTCAATCCTGGAACGGGATGTAACAATAAAGTAAACTCAATCAGCATCCAGTCAGACGGTAAAATTATCCTGGGAGGTGAATTCACCACTTTTAACGGAACGGCTAGAAATCGAATTGCACGTGTCAATACAAATGGCAGCTTGGATCTTACGTTCACTCCTGGAGTTGGATTCAATGGCTTTGGTGAGTATGTCACGTCAACCGCCGTTCAAACAGATGGGCAAATAGTGGTCGGAGGTGATTTCACCACTTTTAATGGAACAGCAGTCAAACGTATTACTCGCCTAAATGCCAATGGTACACTTGACGCTACTTTCAATCCTGGAGGAACAGGGTTTAACGATGAAGCAAAATCGGTTGCTATTCAGACTGATGGAAAAATCATTGTTGGTGGATACTTCACCTCATTCAACGGAACTTCAAATAGTCGTATTGTGCGATTGAATGCCAACGGCGGTTTGGATGCCACGTTCAATCCTGGAACTGGTTTTAATGTTAATGCATCTGTATGGTCAATACTTTTACAATCTGATGGAAAAATTATTGTTGGAGGAGGTTTCACGACATTCGATGGAGTGGCAATAAGTTGCATACTCAGACTTAATGCGGATGGAAGTCTTGACCAAGATTTCGATCCAGGTGCTGGTTATAGTGGATTTGTAGCGTCAAATGTGATCCAAGTAGATGGAAAAATCGTCTCTGGAGGAAACTTTACCTCCTTCAATGGAATCAGAAGGAATCGTGTTGGAAGACTGTTAATTACCTGTCCCTCTATTTCTCCTTCCGCAACTGTTACTAATGTAAGTTGTGCTGGAGGTTCAAATGGAGCAATCAATTTAGCTCCAACTGGAGGAACGACACCTTATTCTTTTGACTGGGGTAATGGTGTTACTTCAGAAGATAGAACAGGACTTGTAGACGGAACCTATTCAGTAACCATTAGTGATGCAAATAGCTGTGCAACAACACTCAACATAACAATAACAATTCCAGTATCCACAATTTCCGTTACAACTAGCATTACAAATGTGAGTTGCTTTGGTGGTTCAACGGGTGAAATTGATATCACACCAAGTGGCGGAACATCCTTTTATACGTTCGATTGGGGTAATGGCGTAACTACCGAGGATCGAATAGGACTTCCGGTTGGTAGTTATTCGGTTTCGATTACGGATGCGAATGGTTGTGCGATTTTTAATACCACAGTTAATCAACCAGCCTCAGCACTTGATGCTTCAGCATCTGCTACTAACCTTAACTGCTTTGGCGATTCTAATGGTGAAGTTGATTTAACTCCTAGTGGTGGAACTTCACCGTATACCTTTGATTGGGACGGTGGTGTTATTACAGAAGACAGAACTGGTCTGACTTCGGGAATATATTCTGTTACAATCACTGATTCAAATGGATGCGTCAAGACCCTTTCTCCTTCGGTAACAGAACCTGCAGAAATTGTGAGCTCGTTCGCTACAGCAGCTTGCTACTCCTATACCTGGAATGGTCAGACATACACCACTTCAAACGCATATACACACGTATTGAGTGCTGTTAATGGTTGTGATTCAACAGTGACCTTAAATCTAATTATCAATAATGCCACTTCGGCATCAATGGCTGAAACTGCATGTAATTCCTATACACTCAATGGTCAAACGTATACTTCAAGCGGAACATACATTCAACATCTGACTAATGTGGCGGGCTGTGATTCTACCTTGACACTGAATTTAACCATCACTAACGCTACTGCGAATTCGATTGCTCAAACAGCATGTGATTCGTATACCTTGAACGGTCAAACGTATACAGCAAGCGGGACCTACATTCAACAGTTGACAAATGCAGTAGGTTGTGACTCAACGCTGACCTTGAACTTAACGATTACCTACTCAACCACCAGTTCGATCACTCAAACTGAATGTGATTCGTATACCCTGAATGGTCAAACGTATACGGCGAGTGGAACATACCTTCAAAACCTTACGAATACTGCTGGCTGTGATTCCACATTAACGTTGAATTTGACGATTAACACGTCACCAAACATGACGTTGATCGATAACAACGATGCAACCATCACCACGTCTTCCGCGAATACCTATCAATGGCTTGATTGTTCAACTGGATATGCAATTGCAGGTGCGACATCACAGACTTTTTTAGTTACGGTAAATGGGCCTTATGCTGTGATTGGAACGTCTAATGCAGGTTGTTCCGATACATCGAATTGTGTTACGATTGATTACATGGGATTGCAAGAGCAAAGTTTAATGAATATCACACTAGTTCCAAACCCAACACAAGATTTGGTTAGCATTCAATTCGAAGGTTCGCATGTAATCCTTGTAATCTTTGATTCACAGGGTAAATCACTGACGAGTCAAAGTATCAATTCGGGACAACAGGTTTCACTTATAAACTTTGCAGACGGAATTTACTTCTTCGAATTCACTACTCCGAAAGGTTTGGTGACAAAAAAAATTATTAAAAACTAAGGGGTCGTTTCTGTTTCTACTTCTGTACCGAATTGCGCACAAAATGTTTGAAGGTCTCATTCCTATTGGAATGAGGCTTTTTCTTTGTCCGAATGCAAGTCAAGACAAAATTTCTACTAAGAAGGGTCGATAACTATTGTGAACCGATGGGGAAATCGGGTTTTCTATTCGAATCTTCCTTTTTCATGGGACGGTAAAACTTCTGATGGAACCGAATGTACTGAAGGAGTTTACTATTATTTTTTTTGTGCGCACCTCAATACTCACACTCCAACTCACGCTTTCTGAATGGTCTCTTATTTTTTTGCAGTAGAGGCACTTCTCCTTATTTTCAGAGCGAGTGAGAATAGAAAGCGGAATTCAGTTACATTTAAATTTTCAAATTAAAGTAATGTCATTACATAAATGTCCAAACTGTTTAGAAGATCGTTTTTCATGGCATAATGATCACGAAGTTTCTTCATTAACAATCTGGCATTGTTTGGACTGTGGTTACAACGCCTTTGAGGATGAATCTTTAGAGTCGCATTGTCCAGATTGTCGGTATAAATATAGAATGCAGATGCAAGACGAAACCTCCAAATATTGGTGGTGCACTAAATGTGAAACGAAAACGTTATTAGTCTAACACTGCTGGTTCTTGTTCTGGACCGAATTGCACACAAAAACAGAATAAGAAGCATCATTTTCATTCCGCTTCCCATTTTGTTCTTATATCATTCTGATTTTCAATCAGTTTCTGTATTGTCAAAGCAGTTCTCTTTTTTATCTTTAATTAAAACTTGCTCTAATGAATCTAAAGATCCGAACACTAATCTTATTCTGCCTTGGTGTTTTATACATTCTCATCTTTCTATTGATTCGAGAATCTGCCAAAAATCCTGAAGTAAAGCCTTTCAGTATTGAAAAAAGAAAACCCATTCCTGTTCTGAGTAAAGAACGAGAGGTTAAGGATCTTGAACAGAATGTAAAAAAGGAAATAACAACCTCTATCAATGCAAAATACATCGGAACATTTTCCATAGATGTAGAGACAGATGAAACAATGACAGGAATGGCAAGCATTGATTACACTTTTAGCATTACAAACGAATTTATACAATTGGAAACCAACACATACCATGAGCCAATTCAATGCAACGGGACTTATAAGGCAGTAGAAAAAAATCATATTCTGGAATTGTATTATATAGGCAACGACGAATTTTGTGATACGGTAAATCCAATGTTCTTTTTGAGAGAAGAAGGAGGTGAATTATATGCTAAAGGACTTGGGAGTGAAGGGACATACAATAATTGGATCGAGCTTAAAAGAATCTAATTGCTACTAAAGAAAATGTGATTCTAATTTTGTGGTCATCCTCAAAACTCACCACTAAAACATAAGGAAAGAAAACACTATCAAAACGGATCTTCATTCCAATCCTCCCTCTCAATCCACCGCTTCTTTGATCAACACATCATGCAGCGTCTCCCCATTCACCGCATAAAACCGTCCGTTGCCTTTTTTCGCTAGTTTATCGAGTTCTTCTGACAACGAAGGATTTTCGGTTGAGCCAAGGAGCAGAATCACAAGCTCCACATTTTCCTGTTGAAACCGTTTCAGCAATTTAAGTGTTTTGCCATCGAGATCGAACTTCCCGTCAGTTACGAGGATGATTTTGTTGCTACCTGATACGATCAGGTTGCTATCGGCAATTTCAAAGGCGGCTCGAATTCCTTCGTCGGCATTTGTAGAACCGTGTGTATGCAACTTATTGATCTGATGATTGATCGCTTCTTTTTCATCGCAGGGAACATTGTTGAGCAAGGTCTGACTATGCTCTGAAAAGGTCAAGAGTGAAATGCGATCGCTGCTTCGTTGCAGTTTCACAAGGTATTTTGCACCATCTTTTAATAGATCCAGTTTTCCTGGTTCGTTCATCGAAGCAGAAACATCTAATAGAAAGACCATGTGATGCGGTGCGGCATCGTTAATGAGCTGTTGATGGCTGGTAACAACCGTATCTTTTACGACAACAAGGATGGTATCGGAATGTGTGACTTTTTCTTCCTGAACAAAATGAAACAGATAACTTTTTCGTGGCCATTTCAATTGTACGTTCTGGTTGGTGTCAACGCCGATTCTTGCAGCCATTTTCATTGAATAGTCCATGTTTTCGGACAATTGCTTGCCGTCTGAACATTCAATGAAATCATTGTAGTCTTCCACATCCAAGTGAATGCGGTCTACGAACTCGTTGTAATCGATATCGCGCTTTGTCATGAAGGACGGATAATGCAATTTATCCTTTGCATACCAGTACAAGGTCGATTTCATCATGCCATAGAAAATGGTGTAACGCGTATGTGGCATTGCTCCGTTATTGTTCACACCGTATCCATATGTAGTGTAAAAAAGAACCGAATCCTTCGACAGGGATGCATCGTTCAATTGACGAAGAATACGATCATTTTCCGATGTATTATTGATAGAGTTGTACAGCTCGTTGGCCCATTTGTTGATGTGATTTTTGCACAGATCGAGCTCTGCTTTTGCAACTATGATCTTTTGCTGTGTCTTTAAAACAGAAAGCGTTTTGTAATACGTTTCAACCGAAGTATACAATGCGTTGGCTCGAACATAATAGCTGTCGAGGATCTGCGAAGTCTCCTCGATAATAGCAAGCGCTGTTTTAAATTCCGAGTCGGTTTTATAGGTTGTTGTAGTTACGTAGTTATACAGCTTTTGATGTAGCACAATCAGGCTATCCATTGTCGTTTTAAACTCAGTCAGTGCCCCTTTGACAGCAGGTTTGTCATTGAAAAATTTGTCGGCGAGCAATTTGTTGACGTTTTCTCTTTCAACCAGCACGGGATATAATTCGTACTCAAAATCGGAGATCATTCCCTCGTTGTCTACGTGCAATTCCGGAAATCGCCCCTTGTCTTCGTTAAAAGGACCGATCCTGCCACCCGGATGGGAATGCGTCCACCAGTAATTATCGTTGTGTTTCGGAGCCGAGCTATGAAGATATCCTTCTGCAAACTGTTTAATGTCCCAATAAAGCAAAAGATTAATCCTACTACTCGCATCCATGTAATCGATAATGGAATTCAGCTGCCTCACAACGGTATTGCGCGATTGTGCCTGCATGCTAACTGGAGCGAAAAGCAACAAGGAAAGAAGCCACTGCCTTCGAAGAACAAGTGCTAGTGCTGAGATCAGTTTATCCATTGTGTAAATGTAGAAAATGTTGCGGAAAGTCTATAAGCAGTATAGCATGACATATTCATGCGAAATGATTGAATCCTTTAATGAAGAAGAGTTCATCCAATTTTATTGAAAGGTAGACGAGCTTTCCCCAATGTTGTTTAAGATGATTGGGGATTTGACTGCGAATCTAGACCGACTCTTTTCACCGTATTTAAGAGAACGTTTAGTGGCAATAAAGGTTGAGCAAATCCGTTAAAACTATATGCGAAAAATAATCCTATTATTAATTACTATTTGCTCTGTGTTTGCTTGTAGCAAAGAGAATAATCATAAATGGGAAGTGAGTCAAAACACCCATGCTCCAAATACCAAATTAATCCTAAAACATCAAGATGATTTCAATAAAGCTACCGAACCATTTGATACTACATTTAGCACTATTCACGAGGTTTACGGCGAGGAACATGAATTACCAAAAAGTGTTTTTAGAAACTCGAAATACACCAAACAGTTCATCCTTGAAATTATCGATACGATCTCATCCTTTGACTATTGGGATGAAGAAATTTATACTCATCTCAACTGCGAAGTCTGGCAACACTATTTCAATAAAGATGATGGATTCTACCGGATTCATAAAGGTCATGTAAGTGGTCAAAAAATAGATGGGCAATGGATAATTGACTTCAATATTTCTTATGGCGGAAAAGGACACGATAAGTACCAGATGATAAAAAACGCACAGTATAATTGACCAAACAAGAAAGCTCTAATTTGTCTTATCGATTCGACTTTTGAACCTACTTACGTAAAAAGTTAGTTAAAGCCTTAGAATCATTCGATGGACATTAGCCTCCTGCTTCGACTCCAATTTTGATTTCAACGGATCATAGTTTGTAACCGATTGTTTTCTCACTAAATGGATGATCTTGACCATCGGTAAATCCATTCTGTAACCAATGTTAGTTTGCTTATTGTATAACAAGTTTCACCAATATTCGTGATATTCGCGACTATTACAGTACTTGAAAACCCCTCTATGTTTAAATTTCTACTCACTGGATTTTTACTGATCTATTCGTTTTTCGTAGTCGGACAAACGCAAAAATTAAGCTTTTCTCTTTTTTCAGCAGACGAAAGTTGTCCTTCAGTCCAGAAAAAGTTACTGTTATACTACGTAACGGAAAGTAGCGATTCTCTAGTGAAAAGCGATACATTAATTGATTGTTACGCCGAAACTGATTTTCCAAAGTCGATGGGTCTCTACTATTTGGTTATCAGAGCTAAAAATTTTCAAGAAATCGCTGTGTCTTTTACTGTTTCGGAAGATTCTCCTGAAATCATCGATTTGAAACGATTGGAATTGGTAAAGAAAAATGACCAATTAGAGGAAGTTACGATCACTGGGATCAAACGCAGTTTTATTCAGGTCGATGCGGATAAAACAACAATCACGGTGAAAGACAATCCGATCCTTACTGTCAGCAGCATTTATGACGCTATTCTGAAAATCCCAGGGGTTGTTCCATATCCCGGTGGCGGATTTGCGGTTGGTGGGAAAAATGCTAGTATTTATTTCGAAGGAATTCCTAGCAATCTTTCAGGCGATGACCTGATCAATTTGTTGAAAAGCCTTCCAGCTTCGTCTGTGGAAAGTATTGAGATTATTTCAAATCCTGGAGCTTCCTACGATGCAAACGTCAGCGGTGCGATTATTAACGTTATAAGCCTTTCGAGAGTGAGCAAATGGATTTCTGGAACAATCACATTGAATTACGGGCTTAATGCGAACAACAAATTGCTTCCCTCCTTACTGCTGAGCGGTAAGAACAAAAAATACAGCTGGCAAGTTCAAACTGGCTATTCTTATTTCGAACGATCATTCCACAGTACTTATTCCAAGAACTTCACGACGTTCAACCCTACAGCACAGCTACTTTCGGACCGACAGGAAAAGAATGTCAATGGTTTCTTCTATTTCAAGCCTTCTTTTACTTACAAGCTGAATGCCAAATCGAATATCAACGTGAACTACAATTGCTCCATCAATAACAATCGCAGCTTGGGAAATTCCAACAGTTTAAGTAATGAACTATCACCAGCTGTCAATTATTCGAATGACTACCAGTCGAAATCGGATGGTCTCAGTAATGAATTCATTCTAAAATACAAAACCCAATTCGATACGCTAAAACGTACGCTGGAATTGACAGCTTTTTACTCGGATTATTCCCAGAGCAGAAATACACAAACCATTCAGCGCCAATCTGACACAAATGATTACAGCCTATTAAACAACGAACTGAAATTGAACAGATTCTACGCGCGGGCTGATCTTTCGATTCCATTCCAAAAGCATAAATTCTATCTTCAAGGCGGATTCAAATACAGTCGGTTGTTCGCCAACAGCCTTGGCTTGTATAATTTATCTGCGTCAACTGATGCGATCTTTCAGGATCAGACTTATATTTCTATGCTCGATTTCGATTACTTGGAAGACAACGTGGCAGCTTATGTCGAGTTGAAAAAAGGTATCGGAAAAAAAATATCTATTGGCGGCGGCCTGCGAGCAGAAAATTTCAACCTCAATCGGAAATCGACCTATACTGCACCCAAGAGCAATCATTACTTCAACTTTTTCCCTTCCCTCAATGCGATCTACCGAATTTCCCCCGACATAAATCTCATCGCGACCTACGCCCGAAAGATCGGCATTCCGTCCTACAGTCAGTTCGATCCGAACAACTCGGGTTATTATGATAATTACAATTCATCGTCTGGAAATCCACTGCTGAATCCTAATTTTTTCAGTAATGTCGAAGTAAAATTCACCGTGTTTGATTACCTAGAACTGTCAGTCGATTATTCCCACTCTCAAACGCTGAATATCAGCGAACTGATCGTTGAACCGAATTCATTGCAAACGGTGCAAACGTTTCGGACGTACAACAATGTGAATGCGCTAACGTATTTCTTCTCCATTCCGATCCCTTTTGGAATGTTTAAAGAAGGGTTGGAGTTTTTCAACAAAGCGATTGACATTGACAAGATTAATTACATGTATCTCTACACAGAGCGTACAAAAACGACCGTTTCTGATTTGGAATACACGACTCCGAATAAAGCAATGTGGAATTACGGTGTGTCATCGCAATTTATACTACCACTGGGAATTCGTATGAACGTGGATTATTATATCGCGATGAAAGGAACGTACCAGATCTACCAGTTAACCAAACCACGATCTGCACTAGAAGTCGTGTTCACGAAAGATTTCTTGAACAAGAAGCTAAAAACATCGCTTTCGTTTGAAGATATTTTCAATACCTATCAAACGACGGTACAAATTTCGTATCCAAACCTGAACCTTGTTAATTACAGCAAGGACGACACACGAATCATTTGGTTCAAGGTGTCTTATTCGTTCGGAAGGTATGAGAAAATGGAATCCGACGGCCCAAACATCGATAAAAATGGAGGCGATCAGAACATGGATGGGCTTCTGAAGTAAACCAGGAAAAATAGGTTTGAATCGCTCGAGGGTTGGATAATGACTAAAAAATCCGATTCTATTTTTGTGCTGATTTGGGGGACGAAGTAGAAAGGCAAATGAATTATGAATACTGATTGAAATAAAACGAAAACAATGATTCAAGAAAATACTTTATTTTCGCTTTTTAATAAACTTCCATCTTAATTTCTTTTCAAATGATTTTAATTCCAACTACTGAGGATGTGCTCGTTTTAAGGACTGATTTTTCCAACGAAAGAGAATGGGAGAAGCTCTGTGCCGAAATTTTAACTCCGGATCCAGAATATGGGTTTCAAGCTTATGTTGAGTTTTTAAGTGATCGAAAGTTTGAAAATCTTAACTCAACTCAGATCATTGATTTACTTCCTGAAGATTATGCTCATCCTATCATTTTTGTGATCGATACATACTCTTTAGAGTCTGATGAATCCCCCGTGTTATGTATCGATTTATGTGAACAAAAAGGAACAGAAATGCGCGTATTACCGAAAGTTATGTGGGCGGTCGAAAACAATCTGTCCATTGCTAATTCTGAGTTTAGTTCATTCTTAGAAAGCACGGATGAAAATGGGATTATTCGTGAGATTTGAGTTGGATAATAGTTGTCGTAATCAAATAATTGCAACATGAGCAATCTGAATAAAATCTACCACAAAGGGACTTTTCGAGGTGGTGAATGGGGAAAACACATTCGTCCTTATCTCAAATGATTGGGAAACAAACGGTGGCGAAATACAGGTAAAGATTTAACTGAATCTGAAGAAACCACCAATAGATTTAAAGCAAGACGCAAATCAAAGTTACATCATATCCATTTGACTCTCTATTTAAATGAGAAAGAATTTAGGGGAATTCCAATTTCCCAATCGACTTTTGGTGACTTGCACACAAAAGGAAAGACAACTCGACTTGGAATCATATCTTTACTCCTGAAAAGTGAAAATCATGAAACACATTTTAGCAGGATTTTATGTAATAATGACCTTGTTTGCCCACACTCAGGAAACTAAAAAAGTAACGGTAAAGCACGAGAACCCATGGTATACGGAAAAATATTCAGTGCTCAAGTCGGATACTGCTGTACGGTGTGGGAATTATAAACAGCTAGGATACAGGAATTGCCTTGTTATCAAAGGTTATTATAAGAACGACAAAAAAGACAGTATCTGGACAGAATATTTTTGGAGAACCAAGGCGATCAAAAATCAGGGGGCATATAAAAATGACTTGAAAACTGGTATCTGGACAGAGTATTTTTGGATTGACAATAAAAGTACTATTAGAAGTAAAGGGAACTATTATTTGGATAAAAGAATTGGTATCTGGGATTTTTATGACAGAAATGTTACTCTGAGCCAAACTTATAACTACGACACGAAAGAACTCTTGTATTATGCAAACACAGATACTACGAAACAGTATGATATAAAAACCGATACTGGAATCGTATCAATAGAACTGGATCGTCCTCCAATGTATATCGGCGGGGATGGTGAAGTAAAAAAAGCTATGCTGATAACGAACATGAACTATCCCGATAAAGCAATGGAAAATGAAATAAGTGGTACAGTTCTGATCACTTTTTTTATAGATAAAAACGGAAAAGCTACTGATCATAGTGTTCAAGAAGGAATTGGCGGAGGATGTGATGAAGAGGCTCTAAGAGTTGTAAAGAAAATTCCAGATAACTGGTTACCAGGTATACTTAACGGACAACTGGTTACTGCAAAATACACATTTAAGGTAAAATTCATGTTAGGTGATTAGTACTTGAATTCAAGCTAGAAAAACACTGTTTTCACTATTGATTCTAATAGTTTAGCAACTTAAATTAAACTCACATCCACTAAAACCCAATCTCCGACAAACGAATCGTATATTCCACACGCTGATTATCACTTACATCAATGATTTCCATTTTGATCGTCGGATCGATTTGTTGCCAATCAATGGTCATTAAACCAAAGTGATTTTCCATAACTGGTCCTTCAATGCGGTTGTTATTGGGGCAAGCAAATTTCCATTTAGATGACAATCCGCTGGAAGTCACATCGTAAATAGGGTAGAGATTAGGCGCTTGTAATTTCGATATTTCTGCATAATGGACATCTCCAGAAAGAAACAGTACGCCGTTGGCTTTAGTGGTACGAATGAGTTCCAACAACCGTTGTTGTTCGTTGGGAAAGTTTGCCCAAGCTTCATAACCATTGAATTCAATTCCGAATTGCGAGCCAGAACCAATAATGCGCAAATCGGCTGGTTGCTTCAATTCATTTTCTAACCATCGCCATTGTTCTTCTCCCAACAAAGTGGAATCGGGTGAAGTATGTGGTACATAATCAAGATCGTAGAAATAGCGTTTGTTGGCATCCAATGATCCGTCGTACGGAAGTAAATCATCTCGAAAAGTGCGTCCATCTAACAAAATGACTTGCAATACCTTTCCATTGGTTTCATAATAATAAGAAGTGTAGACACCTTTGTGTTTTCTACGTTCTGAATTGGCTGGTTCATTGAAAAAATCGAGGAATATCTCTTTGGAAGCTGCTTTAAACGGATAATGTCTCCCTGCATCGTTTTGTCCAAAATCATGATCGTCCCACGTTGCAATAATGGGTGTTGAATCTCTTAAATGCTGAAACGATGGTTTTGCAGCCAATCGACTGTATTTTGCTTTAAGCGTATCCATGTTGTGCGTATCACCATAAATATTATCACCAAGAAAAATGAATAAATCGGGATTGTGTTTTACGATTACATCAAATACAGGTAATGGATGATCTTGGTGGCCACATGAACCAAAAGCGATGGTTGAAACGGAAGTTTGGGAATGTCCATTTTGAGCAATGAATAAAGCTAACAGAAATGAACAACAATTGAAAATCGTTTGATGACGCATCTTGATTTTTTTTAAATAGGTTTTGACCGTTTAAAACTAATTAAGCCAATTCTATCGGTTAATAACCAGTGAAACACGTTCAATTAGATCTTCTGATTGTATTTCAGCTTGATAAACTCCATTTGGGAATGCAGTCATATCTACAAGCATTTCATGTGACCCTTCAACCTTTTGTTCCATTATAAATTTCCCCATTGCATCGTATACTTTAATCGAATGAATCAATTTATCTGATGAAGTAAAGGTGAAAATCCCAATAGATGGATTCGGAAACACATTGAATAACTCAGCATTCAGTTCACTAATTGCCGCGCAATCTTCCACTAATAAGGCTGATTGTGCAGTATTTTCACAACCATTTGCATCTTGATAAGTGTAGGTAATGATCGTTGGTCCAACACCTGCAACTGATGTAGTGAAAATGCCATTGTTAACACCATTACCACTATAAGTACCTCCAGCTGGCAAACCGCTTGTTAATGTAACTGATTCGACATAACTACACATTGTTTCCAAACCATTGAGTGTAACTAAAGGAAGTTCATTCACAACTACCTCAGTAGGCAAAGAAGTGGAGGTGCACCCAAAAGAATTGGCGGTTGTTACGGTATACATTCCACTTTCTGAAACGGTGATTACTTGCCCTACTTCTGAGTTCGACCATGTGTTTTGTACGGTGGAAGAAGAAAACAAGGAAACATCTTCACCTTCACAAAAAGTCAATGGGCCACTAGCCACAATAGTTGGAACAGCAGGCGATGGATTTACTGTAACGATTGTTGGTAAAGAAACAGCTGATGGACAACTTGAAACACTCGATATAACGGTGTATGTTCCTGCTAAAGAAACGACAATTGAAGGTGTGGTGTCGCCAGTTGACCACGTATTCGATTCCCCAGAAGATGTGAGAGTCACTGAATTCCCAATGCATATATCAGTAGATCCACTTGATGTAATAACAGGTGTAGGAGGAACAGCAGATGAAGTCACGTTAATAGGTAAACTTGTTGATGTACATCCATTGCCACCAGTTAGAGTTGCTGTATAGTTACCGGTCGTTGATGCTGTAATTGATTGAGTTGTTGCACCAGTTGACCATACAATATTCGTTGGAGATGAAGCGGTTAATAGTACAGATCCACCGATGCAAAAGGCTGTCGGTCCATTTGCTGAAATTGTTGGTGTTACAGGATTTGGAAGGACTGTTATACTAGTGGAAATAGATGTGGTAGAAGCACAACCATTGCTATTGACATAAATTGCTGAATAGGTTCCAGGGTTTGTCACTACGATCGATTGGGTTGTTGCTCCATTTGACCAGCTATTCCCAGTTGCTTGTGAAGAAGTCAACGTTACATTTCCACCAGAACAAAAGGTTGTTGGTCCGCCAACAGTAATGATTGGAGCCGCTGGAGTAGGGTGGACAGTTACCGTAATTTCAGGAGATGGATCAGATATACAGCCACTACCATTGGTATAAGTAACTGAATAATTTCCAGACATTGTAGCTACTATTGTTTGAGTTGTTTCACCATTCGACCACAAATTCCCAGAAGGGTAAGAAGAACCAATTTCTACTGTTCCACCATCACAAAAAACAGTCGTTCCGCTCAATACAGATAAGGAAGGAGCAGCTGGAAGTGCAATAGAACTGATATTGGCTGTTGCTAAAGTTGATGAACAACCAAAACCATTGACAAGATGAACCGAGTAGGTACCTGCTGTTGAAACGGTAATAGATTGTGTCGTTTCTCCAGTTGACCAAACATTCCCGCTAGTTGCAGAGGATGTCAAAACGGTACTTCCACCTGCACAAAACGATCCGGTAGTCCCTGTTAATAAAGTTGGTGCTACTGGTAATGGGTTGACTGTTACTGTTGTTCCATTCGAAGCAAGGGAACTACAACTTCCATTGGTAACTGTTACAGAATAGGTTCCTGAAGTGGTAACAGTGATCGATTGTGTTGTTGCACCATTCGACCAAAGATTTCCAGTTGCTGAAGAAGAAGTCAATACAACACTACTACCAGAACAGAATGTTATTGGTCCACCAGCTGAAATCGTTGGAGTTGCAGGAAGTGCCGTAACAGTAACTATTTTTGGAGTGGAATTAAGAGAGGTGCAGCTTCCATTGGTTACAAATACAGTATAAGAACCTGAGGTTGTAACTGTGATCGATTGAGTTGTAGCTCCGTTCGACCACGTATTTCCAGTTGCTGAAGATGATGTCAACACAACGCTCCCACCAGCGCAGAAAACAGTTGGTCCACCAGCTGTAATGGTTGGAGTTGCAGGAGTTGGAATAACTGTTACTAATTGGTCAGCAGAAGGAAGTGAAATACATCCAGCATTATTAACTGTTACAGAATAAGTTCCTGATGTAGAAACGGTAATGGATTGTGTCGTTGCTCCATTTGACCAAACATTGTTCGAATTAGATGAAGAAGTCAATACGACGTTATCACCTGAACAAAATTCAGTCTCTCCACTCACACTAATGGATGGAGTTGAAGGCAGTGCATTCACTGTTACAACTGTTGTAGCTGAAAGTGGTGAAGTACATAAACCATTGTTAATAGAAACAGTAAA
>JAYSRF010000119.1:0-4204 GCA_043721195.1 Fluviicola sp.
AATAAAGCAACTGAACAATGTTTGTTTTCAAAAAGGCTTTATCACGACTCAGGAGCGTCAACCACAATGATCAAGGAAATGCCAGATAAAGTCACTGAACAAAATTTGAAGATAAAAATCTCAACAGCTGGAAATAGAAATGAATATGGCATTGCAACAGGAACAATAGCTTTAGGGCCGCTCAACATTGGGACAATAACAGTGCCATCATTTGGAAAGAACCTACTGTCAGCCACACAACTATCAATAGAGCATGGGTGTAAGCAAGTTATCGACCCCTGGACAGCAAGACTTAATATCACCAAAGATGGAGAGCCAATAGCATCGGGTACATATGACCCAAGTTCAAAACTCATAATTATGGACTCTCAAGAAGAAGCAAATAATTCAAGTACCAGAGACTCAGACTGGATCACAGTTCATCGAAAACTGGGGCATGTGGGAAAGGCAATGATGAAGAAGACCATGCAAGCTACGTCCGGACTCGTCCTAAAGAATAAGTTTAAAATCCTGGACTGCGATGTATGTAAGGAAGGAAAAGCCAAACGGTCAAATTATACGGAAACAAAGACATCAACACCAAAGGAAATATTGGACGTAGTCGAAATCGACATACAAGGGCCATTTTCTTATGTTGGAAACGACGGAACACAATACAATTTAAAATTCATTGACTCAAGAAGCAACTTCCTATATTTCAAGACAATTAATAATACCAAAGCTTCTACAGTACTGGACCACTTCCTTAAATTCCAGGCAAAATTAGAGAGACAGACAAACCGGAAAATCAAACGAGTAAGAACCGATAATGGACACGAATTCCTAAAGGAGTTTTTAGTATATCTGGACGCTGTTGGAATTGTAAATGAAAAAGGAATTTCGTACACCCACCATCAACCAGCAAAAGCAGAAAGAGCTCATCAAACAATATTAAGATTGGCTAGAACCATGTTAAAGGAATCTCTACTACCGATTCGCTATTACAACGAAGCTATGGAGACAGCAGCGTACATATTCAATCGTACTGTCCACGCGGATGACATTATAACACCCTATGAACACATCTTCAAGAGAAAACCCAATTTACAACACCTTAAACCTTTCGGATCCGTGTGCTTTATTTTTGTACCCCCTGAAAAGGCAAACAAACTGGAACCAAATGGCATTAAAGGTCGACTTATTGGTTACGGAGATAATTTTGAAACCGTAGAACACAAGGCATACAAAGTCATTAAAGAAGATGATGGAACTCATTTGTGGAGTGATAATGTTAGTTTCGATTCGACCTACAGAATGGAGAAGATGCCAACCTCATTCTACGGAGATAAAATGGAAACTTTAGAACTAGACGAATCTTGGAGAAGACCGGAACGTGATAACAACGCCGATTACCCAGATTCAATCTCCGACGATCATTCAGATTCAATCCCCGAAAACAGTCTCGAAGAAGAGAACGAATATAATACAGCGAATGAAGATGCGTTGAATGAAGATGCGTTACTAGCATCATCTATAGACGACTTGAATTTAAAATGGAATATTGAAACAGACCTAACTGAAAATGAACTCATTTATGATGGAGTAGAATTTCAAACCTGTTTAAATTCTGATGAAGCCACTGAAACCTGGTTCAAGTTGGAGAAAGAACACTGGTGGAAAACCTTAGGAGATGACACTGAAAAATTTCACGCTTTAACCTCAATAGTCTATGGAACACCTTCAACGTACAACGAGGCAATCAATGGTCCTGAAAAGGACAAATGGAAGAAAGCTATGGATGAAGAAATGAACAATATCAGGTCAAACAACACGTACACAATTAAAGAAATGAAAAATGGTGAAAAGGCCATTGGTTGTAAATGGGTATTCAAACGAAAACTAAAAATTGATGGTACCATTGACAGGTACAAGGCAAGATTAGTAGCAAAAGGATTCTTACAAAGGCATGGAAAAGACTACAATGAAACGTTTGCTCCTGTGGCAAAATTTAAATCCATTAGAATACTTCTCGCAGTAGCAGCTTCACTTGGACTTCAAGTATTTCATGACGACGCAACCAGTGCATTTTTAAATGGAATTTTAAAGGAAAAATTATTCATGGAACCCGCAAAAGGGTATGAAACTAAATCTACTACAAATAAGTGGATGCTCATCAAAACCATATACGGGCTAAAACAATCACCCCGCGAGTGGAATGAAATTTTCGATAAATTCATGTTAGAGCAAGGATTCACCAAGACCATTAGCGATCCATGCATCTACGTTCGGAACACCGGAGTAGAGAGAATATGGGCAGGAGTATATGTGGACGATTGTTTATCTGTTGGAACTGACCCTGAAGAAGTCAAAGCTTTTAGAACTGCCCTTAAAGCTAAGTTTAAATGCTCAGAAGGTGGATTGTTGAAACAGTGTCTCGGAATGAGAGTGAACCAAACACAAGAAGGAATCAGTATAGATCAAAATCTATATGTAGAGCTCAAGCTAAAAGAATTCAAAACCTGGTTAACTCCAAACATTAAGAGATCATATCCATTGGACCCAAACTTCCAAGAATTACTAATTGAAGCAGAAAAATCAACAGAATTAGAAACGAATTTCCCATATCGATCTGCTGTGGGATCACTCATGTTTGCTGCAATTGGAACCAGACCGGATATTATGGTAGCTGTTGGAATAGTTAGTAGATTCTTGGCAAATCCAAAACGAATTCACTGCGAAATGGTGAAGCAGATATTTTATTATCTCAGAAAATCACAATCCTACCTAAACTATAAAAGGGGATCTCCAATTGAACTAACTGGATATGTGGATGCATCATGGGCAAATTGTGAAAACTATGCTTCAATAACAGGTTATGCATTCAAACTAGGAAAGTCACTTATCTCATGGTCTAGTAGAAAGCAGAATGTAATTGCACTTTCTAGCACTGAAGCTGAATACGTTGCTGCCACAGCTGCCACACAGGAAGTGTTATGGTTAAAGACCTTACTAAAAGAAATTGGTTTCAAACAACAGAAGGTCACAGTGTTTGAAGACAATGAAGCATGTATTAATCTGTCAAAGAATCCACAAGAATTTAAACGTACAAGGCATGTTCAAGTCAAATACCATTTTATACGATCACATGTCAAGAGTGGAGAATTAGAACTGAAGTACATTCCAACTAAACTACAGTTAGCAGATATGTTTACAAAAGGAGTTAGTGGACTTAAAATAGTCGAGCATTTAAAGCAACTTGGAATCACCAGCACTATCAATAGTATGGGAGGGAATTAAGAATTAAGATTAAGATTACTTAATTTACTATTGATGTGTACTGATTGTATGAATAACTACGTGATTGAGAAAAGCGACACGTACGTTGTTCTTCTACTTTAACCTTTAATAATAAAATAATTTAATTCGTTATCAGCACCGATGACAGAAGAAAAACGAAACAACAATAATCAATTAAAAGGAAAAGAAAACTTCCTATCATGGGCTACCAGGCTGGAAATGATGCTAAGCATCGATGATGTTCTAAAAAGGGACAAAGTTGAAATTCTTGAAGATGGAACAAGAAATCCAACTTACGACACACTCGTAATAGTTGGTACAACTGAAACATTAAAAATCAAAAACAACAAAACTGCAAAACGATACGTTGTGCAGAACTGCGCAGACGATGTCATGCACAGCATTGATCCGAGCGAAGAATTCAACAAGATGTTCGAAAAATTACACTCGACATACGGATTTGCAAATGTCGACTACGGAATGCTTATTAGCGATCTCCGCAGAATTAAATTCCACCCAGACCAAGATCCAACTACGATCATAAATCAAATTGACATCAAGCTTGCTGAAATAGAATCAGCTGGGGGTGCGTGCTCTGACAAAGAGCTTGTCCAAATAATGCACGATGGACTAAGTGGTGATCCTCAACGGGATGCATTCTGGTTCCATTGCAGAGGAAGTATGGCACTCAACAAACTGAGTACATATACAGCTGATACGGCCGGCAAGTACATCACGCAATACTGGTATGCATATAGACCGCAAAACTTCAAGAAGGAATCTGAATCTGTATCTACCGCTTCTCATAACACCATCCAAAAGAAGCCATATGAAAAGCGTTTCTGTTCTGACTGCAAAAACAACGGCCGAGTGAAAATCATGAAAACACATAACACTGCCGACTGCAGAATTAAATCGGAGGATACTG
>JAYSRF010000120.1:0-1692 GCA_043721195.1 Fluviicola sp.
CAAAGGCAATCAATCCGTAAATCTGAAGTTCAGGATCGATAGACCATTTTCCCAATGAATAAACTCCTAGAAATATAAACGACAACAAGACCAATGAAACAAATACAATGATTTTCTTGCCAATTTTTCGTGCTAAATAATTGACAATCGGGTAAAAGAGAAACGAAACCAACACCATGGTGATCATCAATTTATTCCCAATGCTTTCTGGTAATTGTAAAAGCACTGTTACAAAATACAACAAGCCAGTTGTGATAATGGTAACAGCAATGAAATAGGAAAAATCAGCGACGATAAACAACAAAAAATTCTTATTCGTCAGTGTTTGACGCAATGCTTGTTTCATTGGAACCACACTCGGTTTACTCACACAGAGTTCTTTCTCATTAATAGCCCAAATGGGAATAAACAGCAGTAATGTCGCCAAAAGAGCAAAACACAAAACGGTCAATTGTATGGCAGCCAAACGGTCAATTCCGAATTCATCAGCAAACAATGTAATGATATTGAATGCATTGGAAGCAACTCCAATTCCAAAGACATACCCAACCGATTGCCAAGTTGCCAATTTTACTTTGTCATCTGCAGAAGGTGCTAATTCTGGCAACAACGCGTTGTAAGGGATGATGTAAGTTGTTGAAGCCATGTAGAATCCAACCAAGGTAAAGGCCAACCACACAACATTCCAGGAACTTTCAGTTTTAAAAAGTGGAAAGAACACCAAAAAACAGAATACCAAGGAAGGAAAAATAGCCCGTTTCATAATTGGAATCCGTCTTCCTTTTGGGTGTTGACTTCGATCACTTACTTGCGCAATAAATGGATCGTAAATCGCGTCAACTAATCGTCCACCTGCCGTAATGAGTGCAATTGCGTTAAAGACAGTAAAAATGGCAACTTGCGTAATCAATACAGGAATTCCACTATCTTTCGTTGGAGCATACATATAGATGAGAATGACACCAATAAGGTTAATCATCATACTCCAGCCCATCATTCCACAAGCGTAAGCCAATTGTTTTCCTATGGGAAGCGGTTTGCGTTCATTCATAGTACAAACATGGCAAAAAAAGCAATGCCAAAGGTTAATTTGTATTTATTCCAATGTATCTACAAACGTAATTCTTCGTTAAAACAGTGGCTACAAAACATCGTTTATTTAACTGAATCTGGAAAAGCGTATCACTACATTCTAATATTTTGTTGTGTGAGTAATCCAATCCAATGTGCTTTCTCCTATCTAACTATTCAGTAAAATAATTATACTCTGCCAATTATATCTTCTTCTGTATTAAGTGGTGATTCATTAGCCCTTATTGATCTGCTACATCATCTAATTTTAATCTAGCAAGAAATAAAGCACTTTAGTTTCTCACGGTGAAACTAACTATTAAACAATTACACACTAAAACACGAAATTATGAAAACAAAATTACAACTTATTAGTACGTTCATCTGCTTTCTCATTGTCAGTGGATCGATGACACTTTCTGCCCAATGTTGGCAACAAGTAGGGCAAGAACTTGAGGGAGAAGATGAATATGACTTCGCTGGAGCTGCAATTGGATTAAGTGACGATGGAAACACAATTGTCTATGGAGCTGAACAAAACAATTTTAATAGAGGAAAAACAAAAGTATTCAAGTGGAATGGGACTGCTTGGATTCAAAAAGGAAGTTCCATAATTGGAGA
>JAYSRF010000121.1:0-11098 GCA_043721195.1 Fluviicola sp.
ACTTCGAATTGTAACCAATTCTCTTTCCGCAAATGAAGAAAAAGCACTGCTTTTGATTATAAGCAAAAGAAAACTCGACGCTGTTTGTCCGTCAATGCGTTCCATTTGTGGAATCGCGACCGTTTCAGTGATCCCGCCGCGTCGGGCTTCCTCATCCCTTCACAAGCAGTGCTTGCTCTTCCGCATTCCACTGCTTTTCACTTTTTCCGTTCAAAAGGCGTCATCCCTCTAATTCAAATCTCGTAAAACCAAAAAGGAAGCCCATTATAAAAAAATCACTACTAATCACAATTCATTGCAGCCCTTCAAGTTAACAACTATATGATCTACAGGATAAAAGTGATTATAAAAAATCCCGCTTTGTCATTACGAAGCGGGATTTTTGTTTCAATCTACTATTATAAATCTTAGTCAATTGTCATGTGAATGTATTGAACAAATTCATGACTACTCATTAAAAATGCCCAACCATTCGGTGTATCTTGAACAGAGATAGACGGATTCAGAATAAATCCATAAGGAAGTTTCATTGCATCAATAAACGCAATTGGCGATTGCAACAATCCGTCGTTTGTGATTTGCACTAAAACAGGCAACACGTTTGCATAGCTTGATGACTGAACTGGAACATAATTAGAAGTCAAATCATTGTAAACAATGGTCAATTTATCATTGCAAATGAAGTAAGCACTTTCGTATTGTTTATTGAAATTGTAGGCTTTAAAATCTTTGGTCAAATTCAATTGGAATTTTTTATTCCCTTCTAAATCCATTGCAATAATGTATTCAGCCTTGTGGGTATAATTGTAATTGTAGTCAAAAGTTGACGGGTTAGTAGGGTCAATTCTTTCCATTTTGAATTGTTGTGCAGTTAGAAAAACAGTTGTTCCATTAATTAACACTTTTTGCGCCGTTAAATTATCGACTGGTGCATCTAACGCCATTGTTTTCATAATCGCTTCACTCTTCCCTTTATTCGTAAAGTAAAACACACCTGATGCTTGTTTATCTCCAACTGTCATTGTTTTGCGGATATAAGTCGTGCCACTTACAACAAATTCATTTGCAGCATTGACTTCACTAACATAACTGGATACATATTCAGGTGCGGTTGTTTCAATGACATATTCCTTGATATCCTTTGGAGAATTAGCACTGTATTGATAAACTGTTAAAACAATTTCTCCAATTTTATTAAACATTCTTTTTAGAATATAAACTGTTCCATCATTGGCTACAAAAACCTCTATTTGTTTGTTTTTCGACCCTTCACCTGGAAGTGTTATTTCATTTTCACTCAATTGTTTTAATTCAGCGTCAAACAGTGCAATTTTCATCTTGGTGCTTACTTCTTTCTCGTATGGCAATTCGCCAACTACAGCAAGCGTTTTTTTGTCTTGTGAAACAGCCGCAAAATGAAATCCTGAATTCATCATTTTTTCAAAATTCACTTTTACAACTTCCACTTCTTCAGTTGCAACTGTCCCATTAGGCGAAACTTCACGCGCATAGAGTGTATTTGCACCTTTTGTTTTACTCAAGTTCTGAACAAGAGCATACAAACGATCACCTAAACCAACTACTTTATCAATAAAATAAGTGTCATTAAAAACGCCAGTTGGTATTTCCAAATCCTTTTGACCTACAATTTTTCCACCTTGATCAAAACTTTGAATGTAGAAAGTAGGAACGGCGCTCTTCGTGTATTTGGTGAAAAAATAATGTGTTCCTCCAGCAAAAACACTAATGGAAGAACTTGATTTGTCCTTAAAAAGTTTAGACTGTCCACCAACATTTGTAACAACTGTTTGTGCCGTAACGGCAGTTGCTGTTAGTAAGAAAACAGCAGCTGTATAAAGGGCTTTTAATTTCATAATTTGTGTTTTATTAAATGAATTATTGATTGGCTGCAATTCGTTTTTTCAAATCGGTAAATAAGGATTCATAGATTCCTTTTTGTTTACTTGTTGAACTTGAAAGTGACATTGTATTGAAAATACCAAAGATCTTTTCGGCTTCAGCAACATTTGATAAAGCAAAATACACTTCCAACAGGTTGAAATAAATCATCGTTGTTACTTCCTTATCGATGCGCGCTTTTTTATTTTCCAATTCTGATTCTTCAAGCGCAATGGAATAGGTTTTCACTACACTTTCTAATTTTGTTTTTGCAGATTCTGGATCATCAAGTAAACTCTTTAAAGCAGAAGTACCAACATTATAACCCAACATTAAATCGGCATACAAATCATCTTTTCCTTTCACGTAGGAAAATTCCGTTTTTCTAAGTTCACGTTTAAAACCGATTTTATCGTTTACCAAATCATTGATCAATTTCAAGTTTTCTTGCAGAATTTTTTCTTCATACGTTTTTACTAACACTTCTTCATTGATTACTTGAGACGTTTTTGTTTCACCAGATTTATAAATTTTATAGGTATTTAGTTCTTGTGGTGTCACAAAAAACAATTCTTTGCCATCTGGAAGTGTTACACGAACGGACATGGTATGGCGGTAAGAAAATTCGATGTGGTAATAGGTTTCACTATAGGAAGATGAGACACCATTTTTTACAGAAGTCATTTGTTTCACTTCTGAAACTTGCTTTGGATGTGTGTAATCAAAACCATTGAGGGTAACATCAATTTTAACTGAATTTTCGAAACTATTGTTATAACCACCTAAAATGATGTAAGTTGCGCACAATGCTGGATAATCATACGATGATTTTAATTGTGGTTGAGGAATAGTCCGTTTGTATGGAGTACTCGGCAATCTTTTTACTGGTTTATTATTCTCATTCAGCAATTGTTTTTCAACTACTTTTTCAGCTAGTGACTTTTTCTCCCATTCAGCCATTTCCAATGCATAAACATCTTCTGCTGCTTTCAATTTTGCAGGATATTCTTGCATCTCTTTTTGGTACTTCGCTTCTTCCACTGCTAATTCTGCTTCATAAGCTGCCTTTTTTTTATCATTCTCAACTTCAAAAGGCGCAAAAATGGTCGATTGATAATTTTTAATCGTTGAAGGTAGAGGCGTCAAAGGAAGTTTGATGTAATTGTATTCAAGCGGTTCATTTTTGACGTTTTGTGCGAAAGTTGATTGAATCCCACTAATCAGAGCTAGTGAGCAAATTAGTAGTAATTGTTTTATCATGTTATTTGTTTTAGATGAAATTGTTTAGTTAACAATTGGTTAATTGACTCTAAAAGTAAGGTTTTCAAATCAGTTAAATCCAAAAGGTGATCTTTTTTAACAATTCAAATTAGATCGTTTTGGAATGAAGTGCTTCCCAGCTAATCTAGCTGTTTCCTAACCGTTAAAAACGTTTCGCAATTTACAGATCATTTAGCGTGAAATTAAATCGAATTGTGATTGATCATCCTTTAGCCAAGGACAATCCATTTTGATTTTAACGAAAGATGATCTTCTTCGATGGAGAACCTTTAAAATCCAAACGATGTATAACCTTTTGATTGAATTGTGTAACACGTTTTTTCATAGATGACAACACCTTTACAGAGCGTTAAAAATGCGTCTAAATTTAGAGTTTATGAAAAAAATAATTACATTTCTCAGCATCCTATTGTTAGCTATTCTGCTATTACCTTCTTGTGGTGTGACATTAGTGAAACGACAGCACAGTGCTGGATATTATGTGAATACCAATCCACGCCATCCTGCAATTAAAAGTGATAAAAGTCAACTTCGATTGGAGAAACCGACTACCGAAACTGCAGAAACTGCAACTAAACCAGAAGGAGTAAATTCTTCAATCAATACTGTTGCTGAACAACCACCTGCACCAGTTACTTCAGATGATGCTTCAACTATTCAACCACCTGTATCAGCAACTGGTGTGGATTTAACGCCAACTGAACTGCCAACAGCTAAAACGAAAAAGGGAAATAAAGTTGTTCCATTGGTAGAAAAAGTAAGTGATCGCATTCCTCTGGTTAAAAAAATGAGTTCGAAATTAAACAAAACAAAAGCTGCTCAACGTGCTTCAAGTGGAGAAGGATTGAGTCTTATTTGGATTGTAATTCTTGTACTCTTGATTCTTTGGGCTGCTGGATTATTGAGCGGTGGCTGGGGTCTTGGAGGATTAATTTATATCCTACTAGTAATCGCACTCATCTTGCTCATACTTTGGTTATTGCGCATCATTTAACCTTCAACAACACATTCAATTCACGTTTAAATCATACCAATTAAAACGGAATAAAAACAAAGAGATTGTCCCAACATTTGAGGCAATCTCTTTCTAATTTACGTATATTTTTTACTCATACAGCCTTAACCGGTTCTTCACAACCTGCAATTCTGTTTCTAAATCATTGATCTTTTGTAAAAGATTCCAAACGATATCTATTCCTTCAACATTCAATTCAAGTTCGTTGTACAAACGAATCATTTTTTCGAGATCAGAAAGGCTATCTACATGAATATGCGGCACTTCCTCAATCAATACAATTTCCAATAGATCGATCTCTTGGAGGTTACTGAAAAAAGAAACTTCCAATTGATAATGGGCGCTCATTTTCTCTAACGCAATGAAGTTTTCTACGTTCATACTGTTCTCAATTTAGCCAATTCATTCAACAATTCTTTTTCTTTTTCTGATAATTTCGTTGGTAAGACAATTCGCCAAACAAGATAGAGATCACCAAATTCACCCTCTTTTTTGTATCGTGGCAACCCTTTTCCTTTGAGTTTGACTTTCGCCCCATTTTGGGTTTCTGGTGCAATTTTAACATTTACTTTTCCAGTTAATGTTTCAACGATCATTTCACCTCCAAGTAATGCTTTATAAAGATCTAAATCGATGTTTTTATGCAAATCATCGTTATCTATTTTAAAGGCTGTATTATTGACAATAGAAAAACGAATATATAAATCACCTTTCGCTCCAGTGTTTACTCCTACTCCACCTTGTCCATTTATTTTGATTACTTGCCCGTCTTTTATACCAGCAGGAATGGTGAGACGAATCTGTTTTCCATTGACAGTGATTGTTTGTTTTTGAGCGACCAATACATCCGTGAGATTGAGCTGCAATTCAGCATTGTAATCTTGCCCTCTAAAGGACCTGTTTCCACCTCTGCCCTCGCCAGCCGAGCGATTAAACATTGATTCAAAAAAATCAGAATATTCACCACCTTCAAATCCTTCAAACGAACCTTGATTGCCCCCTGCTTTGGCACGCTCTTGCTTTGCTTGTTCAAATTGGTCAGCATGTTTCCAATCTTTACCATAAGCATCGTACTTCTTGCGGTTTTCTACATTACTAAGCACCTCATGCGCTTCGTTAATATCCTTGAATTTTTGTTCCGCTTCTTTGTTGTTGGGATTTAAATCAGGATGGTATTTCCGAGCCAGCTTTCGGTAAGCCTTTTTGATTTCAATCTCAGTGGCATTTTTTGCCACTCCCAATATGGTGTAATAATCGATAAATGCCATAAACGCTCTATGTGAATTGTGTTCTTTTAATAACAGAGGAAAGGTACCCTTTTTTTAAGATGAAAACTATGATTAAGATCATGAAAAACAAACTGTTATTCTTAGCCGTTTCTAACCGTTAGAAACGTTTAAACACCTGTAAATACTGCTGTTTTGATGGAACAAAGCAATTCCCTCAATGCTTAACAAACGCAAAAACCGCTCCCAAACTGAATTGGAAAACGGTTTTCACGGTAATATATATCGTGGACCAGCCCTTAAATTGCTGGATGACCAGTCTCTTCAACTTGGTCTACATCCAAATTGCTTTTCTTGCGACTAAATTTAGCTTTGATTCGGTCGACTAAATAATACATGATCGGAACCAAAATGATTGTCAAGAACATGGAACTGGTCAGACCTCCTATTAAAACCCAAGCCAAACCATTTTTCCATTCTGCGCCTGAACCTGTAGCTGTAGCAATTGGAATCATACCAACAACCATGGCTATCGTAGTCATTAAAATTGGACGCATCCGTTCACGAACTGCCTCTAATAAAGCTGTATACGTTGACTTACCTTCTGCTTTCAGTTGATTCGTGAAATCGACAATCAGAATGGCATTCTTGGCAACCAATCCCAATAACATGATCATTCCTAACATGGTGAAAATCCCCATATTCATGGATGAAAGGTTCAATGCTAACAATGCTCCAGGTAATGCGACAAGAATCGCGAAAATAACAACCAATGGATAGATGAAATTATCATACAAGGCAACTAAAATCAAGTAAACCAAGATCAAACCGATCAACATCGCACTTCCCAATGCTCCCATCGATTCTTTCGAACGTTTTATTTCTCCACCCCAATATAAACGCACATTTTCATCTAGCGGTTTATCTTTCAGATAAGCATTGATTTCATCAGCTACATTCCCAGCTCCTGTTCCATTGACGTAAGCACGCAGGGTTGTATTACTAATTCTATTTTTGCGTTCCAAAGACCCATTTCCATTTTCAATATAGACTTCAGCAAACTCCCTCAATCGAATTTGTTTACCATCATTAGATTGAAAACTAAACGATTTGATATCCTCCAAATTCTTGCGATCAAATTTATCCAACATCACACGGATTTTGTACTCGTTTCCTTCGTCATCGTACTTGGAATCATCATTTCCTGTAAGCGCATTTTGTAATTGCATACCAACTGTCGCAATTGGTAAACCAAGTTGTCCCATTTTCTCGCGATCCAATTCTACACGCACTTCAGGTGTGAAATCATCCGTTGAAATAACAGGATCTTTCGCCCCTTTTATTCGAAGAATTTTTTCTTTCACGCGACGGGCTTCTTTCATCAATAAATCGGGATCTTCTGATGAAAAGAACATTTCAATGGGCGCCTCTTCTGATTCTACTAAACCAATATTAATGGCTTTCACTTCGATTCCAGAATGCTTGTTTTGAATGCTTTTTCGAATTTCCTCCATGTATTTTTCAGTTGGAAATTTCTTTTGCATATTGGGCTTCATTTGAACAGTGATTTCCGATTTGTTTTCACTTCCAAAAGCAGCAGCTCCTAATCCAGCACTTGGTCCACCTACATTTGAGAACACCATTCCTACAACAGAATCTTGTCCCAGTAAAAATTGTTCTATTTGCAAGGTTGTCGCGTTGTTCTCCTCAAATGTGGTACTTTTTTCATATTTGAGCTTGAGAATAAATTTCCCTTGATCTCCTTGTGCAACAAACTCTTGACCAACGATCCCTAATCCCATTGAAGCCATTCCACTGATGAAAAGCACTAGAATTCCTAATCCTGCAACTAATTTATGGCGCAGTGACCAACCTACTAGTTTCACATAACTTTCAGTGAAAATAGAAACACGTCGTTCAAACCAAGCTAAAAATAAGGTAAATGGATTCTTCGAATTCGTTAATTTGACTTCTTTTGCTAATCGAGAGGCGAGCCATGGTGTCAAGGTGAAACTTACAAAGAGTGACATCAAGGTGGAGACAACTACAACAATGGAAAATTGCTGTAAAATGTCGGAAATAACTCCTTCAACAAAAACGACTGGTGAGAAAACCACTACATCGACAAGTGTAATTGCGAGTGCGGTAAATCCGATTTCATTTCGACCATCCAAGGCAGCTTTTCGTCTCCCTTTTCCCATTTCAAGATGTCGGTAAATATTCTCCAATACCACAATTGAATCATCCACAAGAATCCCAATTACAAGTGACATTGCCAATAAGGTCATCAAATTGAGTGTGTAACCCAACAAATACATGGCAACAAAAGTTGAGATCAATGACGCAGGAATTGCAACCAATACAATGAATGCATTTCGCATACTGTGTAAGAACAATAACATCACTAATCCTACAAGCAAAATGGCCAATTCTAAGTCATGGAATACAGCATCAACCGATTCAATTGTTGGCTTTGAAGTATCTGTAGCAATGGTGAATTTCAAGCCCAATTTCTTGTACTTTTCTTCCATGCTTTTAAACTTCTCTTGAGTTGCCTTCGACATGTCAACAGCGTTCGCATCTGATTGTTTTACGATCCGCAAACCAATACCATTTTGCCCATTAAAACGGCTAATTGTTAACTGATCTTCGCTTGCATCAATTACCTCAGCTACATCAGCTAAACGAACCGAAGAAGTACCATTCGGAATCAGAATTAACTCTTTTAATGCTTCAACAGATTGTATTTTCCCAGCTAGACGAACCGTCAATTGTTCACCATTGTTTTTTACTTTTCCTGTTGGAAACTCCACATTGGAACCAGCAATAATTTGGTTTACTTGACCGAGTGATAATCCATGAATTTTGAGTTTTTTTTCATCAATATTTACGCGGATTTCACGGTTTTCACCTCCCAAAACATTAATGGAACCAATTCCTTTCGCTTGTTTAATTTCAGGAAGTAATTCTTGATCCATCAATGCTGTAAAGTCGCGATCACTCATCTTTGTTGCCACTACACTCACTTGTAATACTGGAGCAGCACTTGGTTCAATTTTAGTAATCACGGGAGTTTGAGCGCCTTCTGGTAAGTTGTTCATTACCTGATTGACTTTCCGTTGTGCATTTTCTAAAGCTACGTCGATATCTGCCGAATTCTTGAATTCCAACATAACAACCGAAGCGTTATCCAACGAAAATGAAGTAACTTCAGCAATATCTTCTAAACCGCTCAACTGATCTTCCATCGGCTTAGAAATCTGACTTTCAACAGTTGCAGGAGATGCTCCAGGATAAATCGTCTGTACATTCAAAATGGGTGGCGAGAAATCTGGTAATAATTGATAGCTCAATTGATTGTAACTCAAGAGACCACCACCAATCAAGATGGTAAAGATCACTATGATAAACGAAGGTCGTTTAATCGATAATTCTGTCAATGTCATGACTCGTATTATTTAGTTGTTTTGACTTTCGCCTGATCCTGTAAATTCACTTGGCCTTTTACAACAATAAGGTCATTTTTGGTTATTCCACTGATCACTTCAATGAATTCACCATCAGAAGTACCAGCATTAAAGGAAACCAACACTGCTTTACCATTTCGCACAACATAGACTTGCGGATTTCTTGATGAACCAACCAATGCTTTACGAGGAATCGCCAATTTTGTAACGCTATTATTGTTGGTCAACTTCACAGAACCATACATACCAGCCATCAACGTTTGCTGCGCATTTTTCACAGTAATTTGAACCTTGAAATTGTGCGATTTATCAGCTTGTACGCTAATCGTTGTAACTTTTCCGTCAAATGATTTATCACCATAAATATCAGCTTTCACACTTACCGTTTGACCGAGTTTGAATTTTAAAATATCGCGTTCTGGAACATTAACGGTTAATTTCAACGAAGAAATATCTGTAATTTCAACCAACGGCGAACCAGGACCTATAACAGAACCTAAATCAACCATTTTTTTAGTGATCACTCCTGAAAACGGAGCGGTAATCGTTGTGCTTTTTAATTGTTTTTGGATTTGTTTCTTCTGAATTTCAGCAGAACGCAACCCCAATTTTGTTTTTTCAACTTGTACTCCAGCTACCGCGTTTTCTTTCGAGAGATTGGTGTAACGGTTATCGTCGTTTTTTTGTCCTTCAATTGAAACTTCTGCATTATCCAATTGCAAACGCAGCATTTCATCATCAATTTTAGCGATCACTGTACCTTGAGAAACGCGGTCGCCTTCTTCAATGTTTAAGCGAATTATTTTTCCTGATGCATCTGAACCAATTGTGTTCTGACGGATTGGTTCAAATATACCCAAATAGGAAAATGCACTTTCGAACGTATGCGATTCGGCCTGACCTGTTTCTACAAGAATTGGAGCATCTAAATCATGAATATAGATTTTTGCTTGCGCTTTTTCTTTGTTTGACATCAATTTCATTACTGTTAAAGCCACTAGCCCAACAATTACAATGACGATGATTATTACTCTTTTGTTCATCTTTATTAGTTTATGCTTTCTATTATTATCTGACGCTAATTGTCAGTACTTACTTAATTGTTCCCATTGATTTCAAATAATCGAGCTCTGCATGACGCAATTGGATGTATGCTGAAACAACATTGATTTGTGCTTGTTGTAAATCATTGTCTGCTTTGATCAAATCATTTGAACTCACTGTTCCTTGACCAAACATTGCTTCTGTTTGCTTGTAAACACGGTCTGCGAGCATCAATTGTTCTTGCGCAATAGCCAATGAACCACTTTGAATTTGAATTTGTTTTTTCGCATTATCAGAAACCATTTTCAGTTGTTGCTCAACCAATTCTTGTTGATTCGCGATTTTATCTGCATTAATGGCATTTACCTTTTGCTTATTGTGTTTTTCCAAACCATCAAACAGTTTCCAATCGAGTTTTAACCCAATAAATGCAGATTCAATTCCTTTTCTGAAATCGTCTGCTGGTTTCATATTGTAGTTGTAGTTATAGGCTGCGTAAAATGCAAGACTTGGCAAATACGCCATATTGGTTCCTTTACGTTCTTCAACATTCATTTGTTTTTGCGCTTCCAAGAGTTCTAATTCTAGGTAATTCGGAGTTGATTCATCTACCAAAATGGATTTTTCAACTAAACTATCTGAAACCAATTTTATAGGTGCATTTGATTCCATCCCAATCAGAATTCTTAGCAACGATTCAAGTTGTTCTCTTGAAGCTTTTAGCGTCTCTCTGGAATTGATCAAACTCAAACGATTGATTTTAAGTTTATCCACTTCTGTGCTTACAATTAATCCTTCTTTCAAGAGTGCTTCCATATTTAGAATCAACTTGTCCATGTTAACAATATTTCCAGCTACAAAATCTTGTTGTTTCGCAACTGCTTGTAGGTTGAAATAGGTACTTGCGACTTGTTGTTTAATTTCTTGAACGGTTAACAACTCTTGTGTCTCAATGATTTTACTATTGATTTGAAGTGCTCTAATACCATAATTCACTTGCGGATTGTAGAGTATCTGAGTCAATTGAATCGTGTTACTCAAATTAAATGGAACCCCAAATTGAACAGTCGAATATGTTCCAGGCGTTCCTCCAAAAAAAGCGGCTGGCACAACTTGTCCAGGAATAATCGCATTGTACTTGTAGTCTCCGGCAAATGCGATCGTTG
>JAYSRF010000122.1:0-34505 GCA_043721195.1 Fluviicola sp.
AGTCTAGCCGCTAAATAAGCATCAATTTGCTTATCATTTGCAGCAACATCCAAACGGGCATTCCGAATCGTCAGATTGGCAGTGTCAGCCATTTTCAGACAAGTTTCCAGATCGAGTTCCTGAGCTGAGACACAAAGTCCAGTCAAGAAAAACACGATACTCAGTAGTTGCTTCTTCATAGTTATTCGACGTTTTAAATTATTGTTTAATCTTATGTTATGTTCAATTTATTTTTGTGGAAATAAGTAATTGACAAGCATTTCCGTAACGTATTGCTTATGCACAATCAATTGCTGATCGTATTGTTCTTCCGAAAGACTGTGGATTCCAGTTATGAGAGGTCTTCCTAAAAAAGGGAAATGACAATTGGACATGATCAACATTGTAAAACTTACTAGATCAATCTTTCGCATCAATCCAGATTCTTGCGCCTTTAGAATATCTTGAAAAATACCTGTATCTGAAATTCGTTGAAGCATTTCAGGATGATCAAAAGAACATCCATTTCCACGGTTCAGCTCATTGATAATAAAACCAGGCATTTCAGGATGCTTCGTTATAAATTCATATTCACGCTCAATGAAGATGCGCATTTTGTTTTCGAGTGTCAAATCCGTATCAAAAACGCCCAACATAGACAGCAAAAAATCTTCTAATGCAGCTTGGAAAATCAAATTAAACAATTGTCCTTTTGATCTAAAATAGTAGTTCACTAAAGCTACATTCATTCCCGCTTCATTGGCAATTTCACGTGAAGAACACCCATCAAATCCTTTGGCTATAAACACACGACGTGCCGCCTCTTTGATTTTTGCTTCTGTCGATAAATCTTTGTTCATATTTTTTAAATCGAAGACAAAATTAACACCGATTTTAAACAAGCGTTTAAAACAGTACTATAAATATGTTAAAAGTTGTTAATGAATCTATCCGTCTAATAAAATCACACAGCCTAAATCCTTAATGAATACTTGCCATACAGGGAATTATCAATTGCATTGCGTACCTTTGTTGCATGAATCAATTAGTGCCAGATTTGGTATCAGAACTCAGTTTTAAAACGAGTCGAAGCGGAGGAAAAGGCGGTCAAAACGTCAATAAAGTCTCCACTAAAGTGGAACTCAATTTCACGATTGCAGATTCATTGCTTTTATCTGAGTTACAAAAAGAGATCTTAACTGAAAAGCTTTCATCAAAATTGACCAAAGACGGTTTATTGCAAATTGTGTCACAATCTGAGAGAAGTCAATTAGGCAACAAACGAGTTGTGCTAGAAAAATTCTACCATTTACTCAATGAGTGTTTTGTTGAACGAAAAAAAAGAAAGCCAACACGTGTTCCCAAGGGAGTTAAGGAAAGGCGATTATTAGCGAAAAAACGAACAGCTGAAATTAAGAAAATGAGGCGAGGGGAGTTCTAATGTGAGTTTGGGGAGTTTTAGCAGTTTTTGAGTTTTGAACTTCGACCACTTCGACGGGGCTCAGTAGGTAGCTCAGTTCTTCAGTTTTTGAGTTTGGGGTGTTTTTTTAATTCTCATCAAGGAAAGGATCGGAGCGTTTATTTCCAAAATAATAAGACATTCCAAAACCAATGATGAATGATTGTGATGGTTTATTAAAGTCTTCAATTTTATATCCACCATTTGTCTGCAATCCTAAGTGATAAGGCTTAAAATCATAACCGCTAATATTGTATCCCATAATCCAACGGTAGGCAATTGCCTCATCAGAAGCTAGAATGAGTGAAAAAGTAGGTTCAACATACATTGCAGTAACCCGTTGAATTCCAGTTTCACGAGTAAGTGTGGTAATAAATGCCGTTTGTGCTAATCCAGTTTTACAACCAATTTCAATCGCTAAGCGTTCATTTTGCCATTTATGCCAACCTAATTCAACAAATCCACCATACGTATGTGCTCCACCATTCATTTTTTCTGGAACTTTGAATTCACTAACTGTATAATAGCTGTATTTTGGTCCAAAAGCACCGAACCAATCCTGTGCAAATTTCCATTGCAATTTTGGTTGAACATTTACTAATCCATTCAAGTACGCACGGTAAGGTGCATTTGCTCTACCAGAAGGAAGGGTTAATTCCATCGTGATATTGAGTTTGTCATTACCAATTTGTGATAGCGAACTAAATGAATAACCAATCATAAACGCTATAAAAACGTATCGTCGAATGTCATATATGATTAATTGATTCATCTGCTCAAAGCTACTAATTTCAATTCTTAAACGCTCAATCATTCTACAGATTGTATTTTTGCACCATGATTCGTGGTATTTTTTACATTATCCTTTCGGGAATTGCCTTTTTTTGTGTCAATTTCCTTGTGAAAATGCTTGGAAATCCTGACAAAGCAATTATAAATGGGCTTCAACAATACCCTGCTCATGAATTGGTTTTCTTTCGATCATTTGTGTCTTTTTCGATTAGTGCAGCCATCATTAAATACCGAGGACTTCCATTTTTTGGGAATAATAAATCTTGGTTATTAATACGTGGTTTAGCTGGAATGGTTGCTTTGACGATTTTCTTCTTTACGCTTCATCACTTACCATTGGCCATTGCATCAACACTGCAATACCTCTCACCTATTTTTACTGTCCTCATTGCAAGTTACCTTTTCAAAGAACAGATTTCGCGATTACAATATTTTAGTAGTTTCATTGCATTTATAGGCGTTTTTATCATTGGTTATACAGGGTTAACAACTGGATTTACTCTCGGGAAATCAGATGCAATCTGGATAGTTCTAGGAATCATCTCCTCCTTTCTTTCTGGGGTAGCCTACAATGCTATTGTTAAACTTAAATCAACAGAAGAACCAATTAACATTGTTCTTTACTTTCCAATGTTAGCACTTCCCATCACTGGAATTTGGTGTTTAGTTGAATTCACCGTGCCAAAAGGCATTGAATGGCTCCTACTTTTGTTCATTGGAATTTTTACTCAAATAGCCCAAATTCTTCTAACAAGAGCTTTAATGATGGGAAAAACAACCGTCATCGTTCCCTTTCAGTACCTGGGAGCGATTTACGCCTTGCTTTCTGGTTGGTTTATATTTGATGAACAGTTGGAATGGATTTCACTTGTAGGAATTGTACTCATCCTTTGTGGTGTTGTGGTAAATACAATCTTCCGAAAAACGGATAAGCCGAATGAAAATGGAGATCTAACTGTTAATAACGATTAGAAACGGTTAGTAAACAGCCTGAAATCATTCCTGTTATTCTTTGTCTTTATTCATTTAATAACTTCTTAATTAAGAAATTACATGAAATAAGTAAAATAATTTCACAACTTTCAATTATTATTGAAAGTATTGATTATATTTGAATCATGACACTCGAACAAGCAAAACAGCAATTTGTACAAACCTGGGGAAACTTTGGGACGCAATGGGGCATTAACCGCTCAATGGCACAAGTACACGCATTATTACTCGTTAGCGATCGTAATAAATGTACAGAAGATGTTATGGAAAAATTATCCATCTCTCGTGGAAATGCAAATATGAACTTGCGCGAATTGATGAATTGGAACTTGATCTACAAAGAAAGTATTCCTGGGGAACGAAAAGAATATTTCAGAGCTGAAAAAGACATGTGGGAAGTCGCAAAACGCATTACAAAAGAGCGCAAAAGGCGTGAACTCGAACCCCTACAACAACACTTAACTGAATTGAAAAAAGTGGAGCAATCCTACGAATCCATTGCGTTTGTCGCAACAATTGAAAACATAGAACGGCTCGTAAATCGCTTGGATGGCTTGTCGAATACACTCATGAAAGCAGACGAACATATTTTCTTTGGAAAAATCTTAAATCTGTTGAAATAACCAAGAGCGATTCATCGGAGTCGCTTTTTATTGAATTTAAACTTTCAATATTTTCTGAAAGTTTTATAACTTAAAAATATACGTCATGGAAACTCAACATGCATTCCTGATTTACGACACCGATTGCCCATTCTGTAGCTGGTATACAGGACTTTTCATTCGAACAGGGTTTCTTTCAACCAATGGACGACTACCTTATAATGAGGCTATTCAAAATCCAACACTTCATTTTAATCACGATGAAGCTCGTAATAAAATTGCCTTACTAAATCCAATAACTGGTGAAGTAAAGTATGGGATCGATAGTATGTTGCAGGTCATCGGAACGAAACTTCCTTTGATTCGTAAAATAGGCTTCCTCCCTCCTATTCATTGGTTCTTAAGTCGCTTTTATAATTTTATTAGTTTCAATAGAAAAATAATTGCACCAGCTGATTGCAATGGAAATTGTCAGTGCGTTCCTAGTACTTCTATTTTTTGGCGAATCGTTTTTATTATCGCTTGTGGATTAATGGTCAACCTAGCTACCGGCGTGTATTTCAGTCAACAATTAAATCACTTTTTTATTGGTAAAGCGAATAGTGACCTTGTGTTTTTCGCTCTTCAAATTCCATTTCAATTGTTCTTTTTTCGCGTATTTAAACAGCGAAATTTTTATGACTATGCAGGACATCTAGCTATCGTTTCTGCTCTCGGCGCAATCCTGTTAATCGGATTTCATTTCTTATTGCTTGTATTAAGTAGTAGTGGAATTTCTATATCATTATTCCAACCACTCTGTTTTGGGGTAGTTCTAACTTTTATGTTTTTCGAACACCGCAGACGTTTGCGTTTACTGAATCTATCTTCTTTACTCAGTATCACCTGGATTCTTTTTCGAATCAGTATTTATCCATTTGCTTTCAACCTTTTTGTATCATGAAACCAACCATCTTTATCACAGCCGCTAACGGATTTATCGGAAAACGTTTGGTCGCTTATTTCAAGAACAAATACCACGTTGTAGCACTGGTTCGAACAGCCATCCCTTCCACCCCAGATGTAACTTATTGCATCTGGGATGGAAGAACGGTTGGATCCTGGGCAAACGAATTAGAAGGTGCTCTTGCGGTAATCAATTTGGCAGGGAAATCAGTGAATTGCAGGTATACAGATCGCAATAAAGCCGCCATTTTCGCTTCCCGATTGGAAAGTACGCATGTTCTTGGTAAAGCAATTTCAAGCTGTAAGGTTAAACCAAAAGTGTGGCTCAATGCTGCCAGTGCAACGATTTATGCACACTCACTGGAACAACCAAATACAGAGAAAAACGGCACTATTGGCAGTGGGTTTTCAGTTGATGTATGCCAGCAATGGGAAGCTGCATTCAATGCGTATTCTGATATCGGTGTCAGACAAATCATTTTAAGAACTGCCATTGTTTTGGGAAAAGATGGTGGCGTTATGATTCCTTTCAAACGATTGGCATACCTCGGGTTGGGTGGTAAAATGGGGAAAGGAAATCAACAGTTTAGTTGGATTCATGAATTGGATGTCTGTCGGGCCATCGAACATTTAATTGAGCATGACACTTCAGTTGGGGCTTATAATTTATCTTCTCCGAATCCCATAACAAATACCGAATTCATGAAAACACTTCGCACACGATTACATATTCCATTCGGTATTCCACAGCCTGAATGGCTACTGAAATTTGGTGCACGCTTAATCGGAACAGAAACTGAATTGATTTTAAAAAGTAGGTATGTGTTACCAGAACGATTGGTGGAAGAAGGTTTTGTTTTTAAATACCCGATCATTGATTTTATAACTTGAGCGTTTGACTTTTCGTAACCTAATAACCTCATTCAATGGAATATTCCTATCTTGGCGGAGAAAAAAATAAAAACCCTATAAACTGAATATTCAATCTCGTTCACTATGAAATTATTCTACTATTCGCTAGCATCACTATTGATAACAAGCTGTGGATCAACAAATCAATCAAGTCAAGAGCCAATTGCTGATCAAAAAAGTGATTCCCAAAAAAAGGCTGATGCAACGTTGAAAAAGTCAGATATCCTATTCAGTTTTGCATTTGTTGGCTGTAATCGTGTTGACCGCCAACAAGAATTCGATACTGCTGCGACCAATGAATCAACAGCCAATTTAGTCGCTTTAAAACGCGTTTTCAATGAAGTTTCTGCATTAAAAAATAAACCTGAACTCTTTTTCTTCTTGGGCGATTTAGTTCTCGCAGAATCAACTACAGCTAAATTAGACAGTCAATTGGCAGCTTGGGACGCGCTTTATGTAGACAAATCTTTTAGCAAAATAAGTACTTCTGGAATTGAATTGGTTGCTTTACCTGGCAATCACGAAATGCTTTATTATGCAGATTATGGTGTAGAAAATCACGACGAATGGCCATTGAAAGGTGCAACAGAATTGTGGATGGAACACATGGCTGAATACATGCCTAAAGATCGAACACGCATCACTGGTTCTGATAGCTTGGTTAATCAAATGACTTACTCAATCATTCGTCACAATGTTGGATTTGTAGTCATGAATACAGATACCTATAACGCACCAACAGCTGAAAATCCTTATGGTTTAGAAGGACAAATTCCAACACAATGGATCATCGATAAAGTCAATGAATTTCAAGCAAATCCAGCTATTGATCACATTTTTGTCTTAGGTCATAAACCCTATTATGTGAGTGGAAATCCTGAAACAGGACACGACGGCTTACCTGCTGGCCCCATCTTATGGACGGCTTTAAACAAAGCACACGTAAACGCCATGTTATCAGCTCATGTACACGACTATCAACGTGAGCAACCTGATGATGAGGGCACCTACCAAATAATTGCAGGAAATGGTGGCAGTAAGGGGGAAGCTACCTTTTTTGGTTATACCATGATTACCATTCTTCGAAATGGTGATATCCAGTTGACTTCTATGGGATTTGATAAAGGCGATCCTTATTATAGTGCTGTTCCAAACAACCCAACAATTGTGAGAGATAGCACTATTTTAACATGGACAAAAAATGCAAATCCTTATTCAATTTCTGCACCAATAAAACAATAAAGGTAGTTTTCTGGGTTTTTCGGATCGATTCTTGTTGTTTACTATGTAACAAATACATTACTGCTTGTTATTAATCAAACTATAAAGTGTCGCGCTATGAATTACTTATTTCTAATTGTCGGTCTATCCGCAGCATTGAGCAAAGAAGAGAAGGTTTTCAATAAATTGGAAAAAAGCTATTCCAAAAGCGTTGAAAAGGGCTATGAATTAGCTAATAAATATGAGAAACGAGACAAAACCTTGGCTTCTCCTTATTACTTTCAAATGCTTTACTTTGAACAAAAATCAACGACGGTTAACAAGCTCACAAATCGGGCAACTGCCATTGAAAACGCCATTAGTAATAGTGTGTTATTTGAACGAAAAGCTACAGAGACACTACTTTCGACAACACAATGGGTAGACAAAAAAGCCTCGCTTGAATTAAAGGTCATTGATTGTTTGACGAAATTGAGTGCTGATAAAAATGAACTTCGATTTACGCGATTAAAAGAAAAAGCATTGAAGTTGTACGACGAAATTCCAATTGAATATGACGAAGTTATTCCAGTTGAAAATGACCGAACAGAGGAATCTGTTGAAAAATTAGTTGTTATTGAGTCTGCAAATACCTCACAATCAACCGAATTACAAACAGCAAGCTTACTTTCAATGGCGAAAATTGATTTTTCAAAAACGCCAACTGGAAAAGAAAACATCGCGTCAAACAACCAAGTGGAAGAGAATAAAATAATCCAATTGATTAACAAAGAGCGTTTTGCTAAAAAATTACCGCTTCTTACAATTGATCCTGATTTAGTGCGTGCTGCGCGTTACCATGCTGCTGACATGGCCAACGAAAACTATTTTGATCATCAATCTCATAATGAGGTCAATGGTCATTTAACAACAACATTGGATGCATTTGAACGCATTCATTTATTCTATGCTTCATTTGCAAATACGGAGAATATTGCTGCAGGAAATGCCACTGCAGAAGCAACGTACCAACAATGGTTTACCAGTCCAGGTCATTATGCAAATATGTTTAATGCAGCAGCTACAAAAGTTGGAATCGCTGTAATCTATAATGCAGAAAGTGAATATGGCTATTACTGGGTCTTTTGTACTGGTACAAATTAATGTGTTGTAATTATTGACTGAAAAATGCATCTTTAACACCAATAAAACGGATGAAACAATGCGTATTGATCGGTATTATTGGTGTTCTAAAAAACGAACTTAGGTTAATAATTGATTAAAGATGGAACAAGCCTATTGGCAAGCACGCTATACTGAAGGTTCAACTGGTTGGGATCTCGGCGAAATATCAAGACCGTTGAAAGCATATATCGATCAACTTTCGGACAAAACAATTCGGATATTAATTCCTGGTTGTGGATTTGGACATGAAGCAATTTACCTGTCAAAACAAAAATTCACACACATAACAGTGATTGATTTAGTGGATGAAGCAATGGCTACTCTTCGTGAAAATGCACCAGATGTGTCTTGCATAACAGGCGATTTTTTTGATCACAATGGTCAATATGATCTGATTCTTGAACAAACACTGTTTTGTGCTATTGATCCTAAAATGCGACAAGATTATGTAAAAAAGATAGCCGAATTACTCACTCCAACGGGCAAATATGTTGGCGTATTATTCAATAGAGCATTTGAAGGAGGACCACCTTTTGGCGGTTCAATAGAAGAATATCATGGTTATATGAATGGCTGTTTTTCTAGCATTTCACTCGAAAATTGTTACAATTCTATTGAACCTAGACAGGATACGGAAGCATTTGTAATCGCGCGGAGATAATTTAGTTGTTCACAATTGAAACCACTAATGTCCTATAAAAATTGATGTTTCGAGAATAGCTTTTTTTTATAAATGCGCTTGATTGATTACCCACGAATGCACGAATTACAATGAAAAAGTAATAATTTCGCTCCATTCAATTGAAGCAATGGTTTTTAGTAGCAGTTATTTTTTGGCATATTTTCTTCCAGTATTTCTGTTGATTTATTTTGTTGTCGGGAAAAAATTAAAAAATCCAACACTCCTCTTATTCAGCCTTCTTTTCTACAGTTGGGGAGCACCTGTATTTGTGTTCATCTTGTTAGCAACTACAGTGCTGGATTTCCACCTTGTTCAATGGATGCACAACCAACGTGATCTAAAAAAGAAAAAACTCCTGTTTCTATCTTCACTTTCGATCAATATTTTATTGCTCATTACCTTTAAATACGCCAATTTTTTTGTCGAAAATGTGAATGAAGTATTAAATGGAATGGGATTTGAATCAGTCGGTTGGACAAAAATTGCTTTACCAATCGGGATTTCATTTTTCGTATTTGAATCCATTACTTATACCGTAGATGTTTACCGAAATATCCAACAACCACTGGAGAAATTCTCCAATTACCTCCTCTACATCTTATTATTTCCAAAATTGATTGTTGGACCAATTATTCCTTATCGGGTAATCGCTGGACAAATAACTGATAGAACGGAAACGATTGATAATCGCCTGAATGGATTTTACCGGTTTTGTATTGGTTTAGCGAAAAAAGTCCTTATTGCGAATCAAATTGGTGTGTATACTACTGTCGTTTTTGCTGCTGATTACAGTCAATTGGACGCGTATACGGCTTGGTTTGGAATTGGTGCATTTGCTTTCCAGATTTATTTTGATTTTTCGGGCTATTCAGATATGGCCATCGGTTTATGCCAAATGCTTGGGTTTAAAATCCCTGAAAATTTTGATAATCCTTACATTTCTAGCTCCATAACCGAATTCTGGACACGTTGGCACATTTCCCTCGGAAAATGGATGAAAGAATACATTTACATTCCATTAGGAGGAAATCGCGTGGCTTCGAATCGGCGACTCTACATGAATCTTGGACTTGTTTTTCTGATTTCTGGATTGTGGCATGGTGCCTCATGGAATTTTGTGATCTGGGGTGTATACCATGGTCTATTTTTGATCCTAGAACGCTTATTTCTATTAAAATGGTACACGTTTATTGGTCGAATCCCGAGTATGTTATTTACCTTTTTAATTGTTGTAATCGGCTGTGTTTTCTTTCGAATTGAACAGGTTGGCCCAGCATTTACGTATTTAAAACGATTATTTATTTTCGACGGAATCGACATAAATACCTTTGATTTTAAATTCTATTTCTTTTTGATTGTTGCAGCAATTCTTTCGTTTTCCACAGTATTGAAAATTGGTCGTCGTGCACAAACCGCTCTTTACGCAGAAAAACAAACCGACTTCGGACATCTTTCTTTCACGTTGATTTCGCTTATTGTACTCATCGTTTCTGCTGGTTTTATTCTCGTAAACGGTTTTAATCCATTCATTTATTTTCAATTTTGAGTATGAAATCGTTTTCCCATAGCTTTCGAATTGGATTATTAGTCGTCATTTTATTGGTGTTATTTGCTCCAATACTACAAGAGTTAACATGTTTTTTTGATTTAAAACCATTGAATGGATTTAGGAGAAAGACACAAGAACCTGAATTAACTTACGCATCGTGGTTGAGTGGAGATTACCAAAAAGAAAGCGAGAAATACCTGTCAGAAAACCTTGGTTTCCATGAATCACTGATTCGAATGACCAATCAAATCGATTATTCTTGTTTTGATCAAACGCATGCACATGGTATGTTTATTGGTCAAGAAGGCTATTTATTCGACAAAAAACACTTGAATGCCTATCTCGGGAATGACTTTGTTGGAACAGATAAAATCCGCGAACAATTGACCAAATTGGATTTTATTCAAGCACAACTGAAACCATTCAATAAACAAATCATCTTGGTTTTCGTCCCTGGGAAAGTATCATTTTTCCCAGAATATTTACCGAAGAATACGGCAAAACGTTCTGTTAATACGAACATTAAAACCTACTTAAATGAATTAAAATCACACCAAATTCCCTACATCGATTTTTACCATTATTTCCTTCGCCAAAAAAAGAAATCCAACTATACGTTATTTCCTAAACTAGGTATTCATTGGAGTACCTACAGTTCTGCCGTTGCATCTGATTCCATTGTGCGTTACATTGAACACTTGTATCGTTTGGACTTGCCAAATAGCATTTTTACAGGTGTTTCAAAGAAAAAAGCCCATCAAACGGATATCGATTTATTGGAATTACTGAATTTAATGAGAAATCCTCCTTTGCCATTAATGGATTATCCTTCAATCCAATTCGAATCAGTAAAACAGCATTCAAAGCCTCCCGTTTTAGTCATTGGGGATAGCTATTATTGGGGAATTCACAATCAAAATATTGCTCATTCATTTGGAAACTATCATTTTTGGTTTTACAACAAAGAAGTGTACCCTGAAAGTGCTTATTCTACCGTTTTCACTAATTTTTTGGATTTAAAAGAACAAATTGCTCAACACGATGTCATTCTTATTCTCGCCAACGATGCCAGTTTAGCTGATTTCAGTTGGGGATTTATTGAACAAATAGAATTGCAGTTGCGCGATTCAAAGACGATGGCGTATTTACGTGCCGATTACACGAAAAAACTCGATTTCTACAAAAAAGGAATCTATGGTGATAAAAATTGGCTCAAAATCATTCAAGAAAAAGCAAATCAGAAACATATCTCCCTCGATTCAATGGTTACGCTTGATGCGCAGTGGTTGTATAACCAATATGAAGTAAGGAAATAATCACCATTTGATGTAAATCAGCGAATTCACTGGCTCACTAATCGTCTCTTGAAAATAGTTTGTGTCTCGGGGAATTGATTCTGCATATTCGAGCGTAGAGTACCTATCAGTAACCGTTTCCACTTCGGATTTAGAGCGAATAGTAAACACATTACTCACCGATTCAGTCGTTTCTTGCCAATAGGATAATGCATCGTCATCTTGAAATGTGCGCATTGAACTATAAACATCATCCTTTAATTGAATCGTTTTAAGCAATTTCCCTTTCTTCGAAAAATACAACAACCAGTTTTGGCTAAATCCACCATTGGAGGCACTATAAGCGGTGTAATTGTGAACGCTTACAATTTCAAGATCTGGCATTGATACATGAATTCCAGCAAACAATTCGCTCCAATTGGGGTTCAATTTTCCGTTGTTTTCTTCAAGCCAAGTCACCAATAGTTTATTCGCCTGTTTACTGCCTTTGATCCAACGTAACAATTGAGCAGGTGAAAGCATCAATGAATCAATAGGAATCCCTTCTTCATTCATGTAAACCCCAGCTTCATCTGCTACAACAGCCATTGGATTAAAATCGTGTGAAGCAAAAGAATAAGGTAAATCATCAATTGGCGTAAATTCTTTCAAAAAGAGTGCAAAACCAATGGGATCGGATTTGCTATTCTCAATAGGCGTTAATGCAAAACTAGTGACTAAAATAATCCCGAAAATTCCACATAAAAAACAGGTGAAACGTCTCATTACTTGGTTTTCATTTTTTCTTTAAGAAAGGTTTTTATTTCCTTATCCTTTGCATAATCTACTGCAGTTTTTCCAAAAGAATCTTCCAACTTCGGATCAGTTCCTTTATTGACAAGTAGTTTTACCAAATCGAATTTTCCATTTTCACTGGCTACCATTAACAAGGTTTGACCTTGGAAATTGACGGATTTATTGAGATCGAATCGGTACCGTTCTAGTACAATTTGTAGTAATTCCAATGAATTTGCCGTCACACTTAAGATTCCCATTTTCTTCAGTTGATCAGGAGAAACAACCATATCGGGGAATTTATTCAATAAAACCACAGCTTCATTCACAGCATTCGTTTCCAAATACCCGTTCAACTTTTTGGTGTCTTCCATTCGTGCTAAGATATACGCATTGTGCTCTTCTTTGGTCATGGCTCCTTTCGATTTCAAGTAGTCAATCAGTTCTTGATTTCCTGTTTTCTTCGCATATTGAGCAGCATTCTCTTTGAAATATCCAATCACATTCACATCCGCGTTGTTTTCAACCAAAAATTTCACAAAGGCTAAATCTTCCTCTTTAATCGCTTTAATTAATGCAGGCTCATCAAAATAACAAGCTTGCTCTAGATTGATTTTTTTGGCAATAAGATAGGCTGCCAATTCTAAATCATGATTCGAGAGCGCAACACACATATAGGTATTTTTCCAACTGTCAACTCCATTAATATCCGCTCCATTTTCTATTAAATACTTAATAATTTGTGGATTCTTACAATCTGGACGTTGACCACTGCTGTTTTTTGGATCAAAATTAGCTCCTTTTCCGCGCAGATAATCTAAGAAGATCAAGTCATTCATTTCAACAGCTTTAAAAACCAGCGATTCTTTTGATGTACCAGATGAATTGACATCCAATCCTTTTTCTAGCAAAGTCATCGCCATTTTTTTATCAAAGCTGTAATCAGATTGATTGACCAAATAGGACAACACATTGTATCCTTGTTTATTGGTGAGCATATAATCGACTCCAGCATCCATCAATCGGCTTACTTTAACAAAATTCCCACGAAATGCTGCATCTAGCAGAATGTTATTCCCATCATTATTTACTTTTTTTAAGTTGATTTGCTTTGCTAGAAACAATTCCAAAATAGCACTGTTTTCATTTCTAGCAGCGTAAAACAAAGCTGTTTCTCCATAATTGTTCTCAAATTCTAAGTTGATCGTTTTATCCAATAATTTACTCACCAAATCTAAATTAGACGATTTAGCAGCTAACATCAATGCGTTTTCATGTTTTGCAGTGACACCATTGATATCCAATTTTAGTTCATTAATTGTATAATCAATCATGGTTTGTTCGCCCTTTTCAATAGCAATTAAAACAGCTGTTCTACCTTCTTTATCTTTCGCAAAACGGTCAGCTCCTTTGAGTAAAGCATGGGACGCTATTTCTTTATTCGACTGTCCAATAGCATTTAGAAAAAGAGCATTTAAATCGCACCCTCTGTCCGTGAGTTTTTTGACCAACTCATTGCGAGAAACAGTCATTGCTTGATTGATTGCTTCTTCAACAGAAACCCCATGATCAACCAAATAAATGACGATCGCATCAAAACGATTTTCGATGGCTAACTCAATCGGGGTAACATAGTATTTCCGAAACAAACCTGGTTTTCTTTTTTGTGAAACATTGACAGGATATCCTTTGTTTACCAATAGTTTCACAACCTCTAAATGACCATTTTCAACTGCTGCAATAATTGCTTCTGAATCCTTTAATCCATAATCGAGCAAGGTTTGAATCCATTTTAGGTCATTTGTTTTACAAGCATCATACAAACCAGAACTACTTTTAGCTCCATTTTTGAGCAAATATTCAGCTATTGGACGAAAATTGTGCTCCAACGCATAGTCAAGTGGAGAATGGAAAAAATAGGCATCACCATCTATTTCAGCACCAGCTTCCACCAAACGGGTTACCTCTTTCAGATTATTCGCTTTTACAGAATTCATCAAAGGAGTATCTTCAGAAGACGCATCGTTTTGAGAATAAGCGGGTTGCGCTAACAAAACAAGAATCAATGCAAAAGCAGTCGATTTGAGTAGCAAAAACAGGTTTTTAATGTGATTCATACAACTAAATTACTCCTTAAATGTAGAAAATTATTGGATTCTAAAGGTGAGGCTAATTACTTCTACCTCCTCTAAATGACTATTGTCTATAAATTGCGAGTAAATTTTCCGTTTTAACGTAACTTTTTTGCCTTTTTTACGATATAGTTCTTTGGGGCATGAAAATTGCCTATGTAAACCGAATTTTCAGAAATGAACGCTATATGAAGAAACAATACTCCTTCCTTTTTTTACTCTCTTTTTCTTTTCTTGCATCAACGACTTCTTATTCTCAAGAAGAAGATCCGTCTTGTTTAGCACCTTCCAAAAAAGCACAGAAATACATTGATGCAGGAAACAATGCTGCTGATGCAAAATCGGCCGCTGAAAACTTCCAGAAAGCAATTGATGAAGCACCTGATAATGCTGGATGTTATTTCCAATATGGAAAATACGCTTACGATATGGGAATGGAGTATTTCAAAAATCAGCCAAATCCAGCAATGGGAGAACGCAGTTTTGTGAAGGCGGAAGTCATGTTTGAAAAAGCAGTTGAATTTTGCGATGATTACCATTCTGACATGTATTATTTATTGGGTGTGATCAATTACTCTCAATCGGAAATGGATCAATCAAAAATGTGGTTCGAGAAATTTATAGCCTTTAAAAACCCTGACAATTCACGCTATGGTGAAGAATATGCCAAACAACTAAGCGATGTAAAAGAAGTGTTGGCTCAATTTGCAGACGAAAAAGAATTGCTTTCAACAGAAGTTCCTTTTAATCCCAAAATTGTTCAAAATGTATCCTCCAATGAGTGGGATGAATATTTTCCGATGATTTCTCCTGACAATGAATTGATGTTCTTTACCCGTAAAATTGATCGAAAATATTTGGGTGATCAAATTTCGAATTGGAAAGAAGAATTCACCTTTGCTAAACGCACCGACGATACAAAACCATTCAACGCTGGTGATCCATTTCCAAAACCATTCAACGATGGATCGTTTGAAAGTTATGGTGCAGCTTCCATGTCGGTCGATAATAAAGAAATGATTTTATGTGCTTGCAAAAAAACAATGGTTGGAACTCAACCCTACAAAGATTGTGATTTGTATTCTACTACATTCGAATTGAGTGATGAAGTCAAAGGAGGTTATAAATGGACTCCACTGGTTAATTTAGGTCCTAAAATCAATACCTCAGACGGTTGGGAAGGTCAACCATCCCTTTCAGCAGATGGAAATACTTTATTTTATACTGCTGTTCGGTCAACTACTCGTGACAATGATATTTTTATGGTGAAACGCAATCCTGATGGAACTTGGGGAACTGCCGAACCGTTTGACATCATCAACACAGAAGGGAAAGATAAAAGTCCATTCTTGCACCAAGACAGTGAAACCTTGTACTTTGTTTCAACCTCATCAGATACGCGCAAAGGATTGGGCGGTTTGGATATTTTCTATATGCGCGAAGAAAATGGCGTGTGGTCGAAACCAAAAAACATTGGAAACCCAATCAATACGCCAGAAGATGAATTGGGGATTTTTGTTTCTACAGATGGAAACCTCGCTTATTTCTCCTCTCGAGTTGGTGGAAACTGGAATATCTACGGGTTTGAATTGTACGAAGAAGCACGTCCTAAATCGGTTGTCATCTTAAAAGGTGAACTAAAGGATCCATCTGGTGATCCAGTAACGAATGCTACCATTGAAGTGGCTTACGAAAATTCAGATGTGGTTGAAACGGTAAAAGTGAATGGAAATGATGGTCGTTATGCGGTTGTTGTAAAAACAGACACACCACAAGACATCATGGTGAGCGTGAAAAAAGAAGGAGCAGCTTTTGATTCGAAACTGATTAGTAAAGAAGAACTTGTGGTAAAAGAAAACCGCAAAGAAAATGATTTGGCTGTGAAGGAATTGAAAGTCGGCGAAGCTTACACGATCAATGATATTTTATATGATTACAATTCCGATGCGTTAAAAGAAAAATCAAAATTCATTTTGCGTGAATTTGCCCGCTACTTGAAAAACAACGAATCGATCACGATTTCCATACAAGGACATACCGATAGCGATGGCGATGATGCGAAAAACTTAGATCTATCCGACCGAAGAGCCAAAGGTGTAAAGGCGTACTTAATTTCTTTGGGAATTGATGCAAGTCGTTTAGAAGCAAAAGGAATGGGCGAAACACAACCAAAAGTTGCCAACGATACGGCTGAGAATAAAGCGAAAAATCGTCGAACAGATTTTATGATTGTGGGACTGTGATTCATGCGGTTTTCCAAAATCGTTTTTATCATTCGAATTACTTTACTAGGCTTCTTTGCTAGTATCAGTTCAACTGTTTTTGGGCAATTAAATTGTGGGGATGTTTATTCAATAGACTTGTTTTCAGAGCCTACAAAAAACGCTATTCAAAAACTTGAATCAATTCAGAACAAACAAGAAACTGTAAGGTTCGAAGATGGGACTTCTTTAAGAGAAAATAAAACGCGACTGTTAAATAATTGTACAGTTTCAGAACTATTCATACTTGTACACCATAGAGATCAACATATCCGAGCTATTTTTCTTCCAGATTTTGTAAGTAAATGTAACGATCGAGATACATTGATTATGTATTTGAATTGTGCGATTGATGACACTTCTACAATTGTTCATTTTGATGGATGCATGATTTTTGAAGAAAGTTTTGGAGCATTTGCCTATCGATTAATCTTACAAAAATGTGATTTCAATCTTCCATTCGAAATTGATTTACACATCATACAAAGAAAAACACAACCTTATATAGCAAAAGTAATTCTTCTTCATTTACCTCATTCGGATTCAAATTATACATTGCTAAAATCACTTGTTATAGAATATGATCAATACTATGCGCTTGAAGGGTTACTTCAATATAGGGACACCAATGATCGATCGCTTATTTTTAAATTTATTGCTGACCACAGAAATGAATGCCAAGAACTTTTGCTTTATTATCCTCCCTCCTCTTTGACTCAATATTTGCATACTGCGATTCCGGAAGCCTTAAAAAATAATTGGGAAGAAAACGATTATCGTAGTTATCTAAAATTGATCGATAAACAAGATAGTATTACAAGAAAAGAGATCTACAGCAGGATTATTAATCAATTACAACCAACTAATTTTTATGCTATCGCTCCAGAAATTTACAATTCAGATTTTTATCTAATTGATTTGAAAGAAAATAAAGCGGTTTATACATTGGCATTATTGACTTCGCTACAGCATATTGATTCTATCGATTTAAATGAAGCGATCTCGTTTGATCCGATTTTGACTGAAAATGCACTAGTACATCGATTAAAAAATAAAACGAATCCTTATGATAATCAATCTGCATACACTGTTTTTCAATTTCTGAATTTACAGCCAACTCCAAAAAAAGATTCGATTTTTATTCAAATATGTAAAACGTCAACTGGAGCTGCAGTATTTGAAGCGATTGCGACTTTGAAACAAAGATATTCGAGCGAAATTGCTTCAATTCTTCTAGAGCGATATCGAAAAGAGAATGATCCCGTTTCTTTTCAGCCAAATGGAATCTGTAGCTCAATTGCCTTTCTTGATGATCCCTATTTAAATGCTAAAATTGCTCCTGAACTTGTTGAGAAACTTATAGAATGTACTTTAATTTATGACCCTTTCAGTATTTTACAGATCATAAAATCAGCAAATGATCCTATTTTGTATGAACGATTATTATCGAATATTGAACTTAACCAAATCAATGATTGCTCTATCTCAACCATTCGTTTCCTGTTAGAGTTGAATAACAAAATGTATAATACACGACTAGTGAATCGCTATAAAAAAATTAGTCAACAGGAAATAGAAGACAATTATTACCATGAAAAATTCAAAGATTACCTGATTTTCTATAGCCGACTCATCAATTAAAAAATAGCTAATAACCAGCTAATTATAAACCACTTACTCCACCAATAAACACTTCCAAATTGATCAATTCATCAATACTTTAACGCAAATTGTCCCTCATTTGCCTCAACTTTGCGAACAATTTATTAACCAAGAGTCTGTAATCTTGACTTACGATAAAATTTAACATCCTGTTATGAAAAAACACGTTTTACTTATTTTCGTACTCTTTCTATTTGGTATATCACGGTCATTTTCCCAAATTACCGAACCAATTGTGTTAGGTTATTTTCCCTCTTGGTCAGAATCATGGGTCAGTACCAACCAAGATTCTCCTTTGAGACGCATTCCCTCATTTGTTACTCATGTATTTTTATCCTTTGCAAAACCTGATCTTGTTTACACCCAAGGCTCGTATGATATTTCTCAAACGGGAATAGACGTGCCGTATGATGGCTGTACGTTGAAAGAAAGTGTTTCTGCATTAAAAGACAAGGGAATCAACGTAATCCTATCCGTTGGTGGTGAAACCTATTGGAACAATCCCGCTGTTTATGCAAATATCAATTACCAATCCATCAAAGACTTAGTAGATGATATTGGTTTTGCTGGTATTGATTGGGATAACCAAATGGTAGTTTTTCTGATATTGGTAATGCTGCAAACGTTCAACATTTCATTGATTTCATTACAAATTCTCGTGCATTGATGCCAGCCGCACAAGGATACATTATTGCCTGTGCTCCTAGTGGAGTTGGTGCGCTTGGTGGTCAAACAAACAACGATCTGAATTCACCCTACAAATTCTCGAATAGAAATTCCTTAACAGGTGAAACGGATGCCAATTTATATAGCGGAACTGTTACAACGAACGGAATCAACTTATTTGGTTTTTCAGCTACAGGTCACATGATTCCTGTTTTGCAGGCTGTTGGAAGTCAGATTGATATTGTGGCGTATCAAGGCTACAATTGTGGCGGAAGTGCCAATCGCACAATTATGTATGATGCTTATGCCCATTATGCGGAATTGTATGGTTTCAAAATTGCAGCTGGTGTTCATTATCCCAACGAACCGTGGGGACCTTATTACACGTATACACATGCCAATGTAACATCTTTGAGTGCACATATTCGCGATTATCCTACACGTGTTGGTGATAACGATGGTGTGATGATTTGGCAATTATTATTAGCTGGAGCAAGTTCTTCTGCCTATTCGTATATGCATGCCGGAAGCTTGGTCTTGAATGGATCAACGGAAGCGAACGCTGTTACCAATGCGACCAATTTTAGCCTTGAACCTTATACTGGTGGAGCAGAAGGCTGCAGTGGCGGTGGTTCAACTACGCTCTATTGTGGTTATCCAGCCTATAGTACGACGAACAGCTACGCTACAACTGGAACACATGTGTATTATAATTGTAAAATTTGGCAAAACCTCTGGTGGGCGAATCCAGGAGAATTACCAGGAAGCAATGGTGTTTGGTCGGAAGTTTCCAATTGTAGCCCCAACCCAACAATCGCAATTTCAGCGAATGCAACAACTATTTGCCCAGGTACAGCTGTTACGTTTACTGCAACACCAACTGATGGTGGATCAACACCAGCTTATCAATGGCAAGTTAACGGTTCAAATCAAGGGACAAATTCAGCAACATTTACAACAAGTGCATTAACAAATGGACAATCGGTAACATGCATCATTACTTCAAGTGGATCGTGTGCTTCTCAAACTACGGCTACTTCTAATGCGATTGTGATAACTGTTAGCTCAGCAACTGTTACTCCTGCAGTAGCAATTACAGCGGGTTCATCAACAACTATTTGTGCTGGAACGCCAATTACATTTACAGCTTCCCCAACAAATGGTGGAACAACTCCAACTTATCAATGGTTGGTCAATGGTCAAAGCACCGGAGTTACTACAGCAAATTTCACGACATCAAGCTTGACAAATGGTCAAACAGTTACTTGCGTTATGACATCCAATAATGCGTGTGCTTCTCCTGCAACAGCGAATTCAAACTCGGTCAACGTAATTGTGAATCCAATTCCTGCCTCACCAATTGGCAGTGCGACAAACAATTGCGGCAGTTCCGATCTTACAGTAAGCGGAAGTAATTTAGTTTGGTCGAACGCACAAACTTCGCCAACAATTACAGTAACAACAGCTGGGACATACACAGTCACTCAAACAGTCAATAGTTGTACTTCCACAGCAACTTCGTTAACTGCTGCTCCGCTAACAATTCCTGTGATTACGATTGCTTCATTGCCCGACTTATGTATATATGATGCTACTTTGAGTCTCACTCAGGCAAGTCCATCTGGTGGAACATATAGTGGAAATGGCGTTACCAACAATGCATTTAATCCATCAATTGCAGGAATTGGAACCACTACAATTACATACGATTATACTGCAGGAAATGGTTGTTCCGCTTCACAAACTGCAATGATTACAGTTGATGCCTGCATTGGATTAAATGAAATCAACACCGTTTCAATGACTGTTTTCCCCAATCCAACAACTGGATGGATAACAATTGATGGGGAAACAACACTTATTCAAGCTATCAGAGTTTACGATTTTTCAGGGCGTTTGATTTTAAACGATCCAGCTATCAATTCGACCAATAAATTGATTGATTTATCGCAACTCGCACATGGTACCTATGTTTTGGAAGTGTTGACTGAAAAAGCAGCTTTTAAACAACAAATTAGCATTCAATAGTAAAAAGCCAGATTTACTCGATTAGACGAAAAGGATGCTTTGAAAGAGGTATCCTTTTTTGTTATCCCTTGTGATTTGGTGGATATTCAGCTGGAATCTTAGAAACTCTATCGTGCAAAACGATGCTTCCTGTGACCGCAACATTTAACGATGAATTGCCAGGCAGTTTGACCGTAAAATGGCATTTTTCCTGAACACTTTCAGGTAAACCTTGATCTTCCGAACCCAACAGATAAATCCCTCTCAACGGATGTGCAAATTCATGCAACCATTCAGCGTTATCATTGAGTTCAACACCGATTAATCGGCAATCGTAGGGAATGTTATTCAATAAATCTTCAATCGAATCATAGTGGAAATACGGAATTCTTGCCCATGTTTTTAAGACATCAGAAGTTTGTTTTTTGTACCGTTTTCCGACTGTAAAAATATAAGCTGCTCCAAGGATATAAGCTGAGCGCCATAAGGTTCCAATATTGTGATCCGTTTTAGCATTAAAGACTCCGATGGCAAAATATCCATGGATGTTAGCGGTTTTCATAGCTTATTTTGATTCGGGTATATTTCCCTGAGTAACCGAAGTTCCAATATGGAAAACGGCATCACCTTTATTGACTAATGGCGATTCATTGACACAAATAATGTGTCCTTCCATCGTTGATTTTATTTTCTTTTCGATACTACCAAAAGGATCACTGACAATTCCTAACACTGTTCCAATTGCTACTTTTGAACCATTTTGAACACTGGATTGAAACACCCCAGAATTAGGTGCTCTCAACCATTTAGAAGATCGAATCACGGTTGGAAGATGTTCAGGAGCTTCCGTTTTGAAAGCTTTCATTCCTAAATGATTCAATACGCGCTGAATTCCAGCCAAGCCTTCTTCAACAATTTTCTCATCAATGGAGTTGGTTTTTCCGCCTTCGAATAACAAGATCTTTTTACCGCGTTTATTCATCGCTTCACGCACCGATTTCGAAATATGCGAAGTGTGCACAATGAAAGGCGGATTGAATACATAAGCCAATTCCATGCTCACGGGATCATTTATGATACAACGAATTTGAGCCATATTACTTCGTTGAGCTGAACCAGTATGAAAATCGATTACCAAATCAACATTTGGCGCAATTTCTTTCATAAACTGATAGGCAAACTGACTAGCGAGTGAACCATTTTTTGTTCCTGGAAAAGAACGATTCAAATCCCGTCCGTCTGGTAATTCACGACGTACGTTCAGGTATCCAAAAACATTAAAAACAGGCATACAGATAATCGTTCCAGAATTGGGTTTATTCCATCCTTTACGAATTACCCGGCGAATGATTTCCATTCCGTTGATTTCATCGCCATGCATTCCAGCCATTAATAAAATCGTAGGACCATCCTTTTCTGCACGTTCCACAAAAACGGGAACATGAACAGGTGTGTGGGTATGTAATTTTGCCACATTCAAACTCAATTCAGCTCCTTTTCCTGGAAGAATTTCCGTTCCCAATATGAATAATCGCTTTCCCCGTTCCATGTTTTATTTATTTACACTTTTCTCAATGTATTGAATGATTTTTCCAGCAATATCAACACCTGTAGCACGTTCAATTCCTTCTAAACCTGGGGAAGAATTTACCTCTAACACCAATGGTCCACGTTCAGATTGCAATAAATCTACTCCAGCAACGCCTAAACCAACTGTTTGCGCTGCACGAATCGCAGTATCGCGTTCTTCATCACTCAACTCGATTTGCATTGCATAACCACCACGGTGAAGGTTAGAGCGAAATTCGCCTTCTTTTCCTTGTCGTTTCATTGAACCTACAACTTCGCCATCTACAACAAACGCTCGAATATCAGCACCTTTTGCTTCACGAATGAATTCTTGTACGATCACTCGGGCTTTCAAACCATTGAATGCTTCTAAAACGGATTGAGCCGCATTTTGATTTTCAGCCAATACCACTCCTAGTCCTTGTGTTCCTTCCAATAACTTTAAAACAACAGGTGCACCACCAGCAGATTCTACCACATGTTCAACGTTGCGTGAATAATTAGTGAACACGGTTTTAGGCAGACCAATTCCTTCTTTAGAAAGCACCTGCAAACAACGCAATTTGTCACGTGAATGCACAATTCCACGTGAACTCACGACAGAAAATACCTTCATCATTTCAAATTGGCGAACTACGGCAGTTCCATAAAAAGTTACAGAAGCTCCAATTCGAGGAATAACAGCATCGAATCCAACTAAGTAATCCGATCCATAATACAAGGAAGGACCTTTTTGTTCAATTTCAATATTACACCGCAAGTGATCTATTACATGTGCTTCATGTCCATGTTTCTCGGCTGCTTCCAACAATCTACGGGTTGAATACAGTTCTCCATTACGGGAAAGGATGGCGATTTTCATATTTTACTCTACTATTAACCTGTAATTGTGTGCTTTGATTCGAACTTAAACGAACAATTTGTTTTCGAAGAATCTATTAAATACCTTTTGTTCAGTAAGCGTCGCCCTAACAAAATAGGATTGCGCAAACCTGTTCGTTCCGTTAGCGAAAATAGTGTTTCAACCCGTTCGTTGAACAACTGAACTGTACCTTTAACAAAAAAGCGCACTTCTGCTATTCCATTCGAACTTTTAACAGACTTTCGTTTGTATGACTCGAATTGAAATTTTGTGCCTGTATACCCTTCAATAGCTGGGTCAAGGAAAACCACTTCTAATACTTCCTTTCCATCAATCATGACTAAATTAATCGAATGGCAATGCATAGAACTGGAATAAGCACCTGAATCTATTTTAACCGGAACATTTATCAAATCAAATTCCGGGAAGGAAACGATGTCTTTCCTGCCTAAAATTGGTTTTTCCATTAGTTCTGAGGATAACTGAATTGTTGAAATGAATCAGATTCAAATTGCGTCCATTTCTTTTGCATTAATTCTTTGATCGCACTGGACATTTCTACTTTTGCATCAATCGTTGCTTCATCTGTTGACATTCCTTCTAGGGTTGTAACACCACGGAACAAGAATTTATCACTTGATTCGAAACAGTAGAGTTTACGGTCGCTTGGAGAAACGTCGCTTCTACATGAAAGCACATATTGAAATGAAACTTCAGCGATGCCATTTGCGTCTAAATCGGTAATAGATAACGATTTTTTAGAGAATCCGAGATACAAATCAGCGTCATCACAATCTTGAAAATCGAATACTTTCCAAAGTGATTTATAATTACTTTTTTCGTCAGAACGGACATACAAATAAGCATTCAACTCTGCCCTATCGTTCGACTTTTCATACACACCTTCTTCGTTTTTCTTGCTTACCGGAAACATACCCGTTTGAGTAAAAATCAACAAATTATGTCCATTGGCGTCATCAAATTCAAGGCATTCTACTAACACACCTTTAAATAGTAAATCACGCGGAATATCATTGTATCCAATGGCTTTCAAATTAAATGTAGGTACATTTTTCACGTTGTCCCAAACCCCAGTCCATTCAGAAGGACTCATGGTCGATTCTTGATTCGATTGTCCAAATAAAAGCAATGGAATAAAAGCGATTGCACAGCAAATTTTCTTCATTTTTTTCCGTATTTCGATAGTCGAAAATAGTTAAAAAAGTGGTTGAAACAAGGTAGCGTGCAAATTCCCTAAAAAAAGTTGTAGCTTTGCGCATTGAAATAGAAAAATAATTGCTAATATTGCACCCCCAATTATGGGTTAGTGAAAGAAATTTAGAGTCATGGATTTTATAAGAGAGCTTCAAAAAGAATTAGTAGAAGTAAAGGAGTTTCCAAACTTCGGTGCTGGGGATACCGTTACAGTATCATACAAAATTAAAGAAGGAACCAAAGAGCGTATTCAGCAATATCAAGGTGTTGTATTGCAACGTCGTGGTCAAGGAACAACAGAAACATTTACAGTTCGTAAAATGTCAGGAAACATAGGTGTAGAGCGTATCTTCCCTATTTCTTCTCCATTTGTTGATTCTATTGTTGTCAACAAACATGGTTCTGTACGTCGTGCTCGTATTTTCTACTTCCGTGAAAGAACTGGAAAATCTGCTCGTATCAAAGAAAAAAGACGTTTCGTTGCTCCGGTTGTTGCAAAATAATCCGCATTCGATTAACATACTTGAAGACTGTTCTGAAAAGAACGGTCTTTTTTTTGCCCAAATTATCCTACAACACCTAAGAACAATTAAAAAAATGGAGCTATTTTTCCTTTTATCTTGTTCCAAGCGGATCTGGAGGGTAATTTGAAAATAGTCAACCTTGAATCACTACCTTTGTGCCATGAAAACATCTTATGCGATCTTAAAACCAATTGTTCAACGTCTCGATGAATTGGGTTACACCAAGCCAACTCCTATTCAGGATCACGCTTGGAAACACTTGATTGAAAAACACCAAGATTATGTTGGGCAGGCACACACTGGATCTGGTAAAACAATTGCTTATGGTGTTCCATTATTACAACGAATTGATCCAAAGGACAAGGACGTACAAGCAATTGTGCTAGTTCCTACTAGAGAATTGGTCAATCAAACTGCTAAAACCCTTTTCAAATTAAGTAAACATATTGACAAATTGTTTATTGAAGGAATTTTGGGTGGTGCAGATATTGAATTTCAAAAATCACGATTAAAACGCCCGACTCATATAATTGTAGCAACTCCTGGCCGATTGCTCGAATTAATTCAACTCAAAGCAGTAAAGTTGGATCGCGTAAAAACAATTGTACTGGATGAAGCAGATGAATTGTTTGCCAAAGGTTTCATGAAAGAAGTGGATAAAATATTGAATGCAACCAACGATTTTCATAAAAAATGGCTGTTTTCTGCAACGATCCACGGTGAATTAAATGGCTGGATTAAGAGTCAGTTAAAGGCAGATTGCCCGAAAGTGACAATTGCAACCAAAAAGGTGGTCAATCCAAAAATTGAGCACCAGTATGTGGAGTGTATGAAAGATGAGAAATTGTCTATGTTGGTAGAGTTTCTTGCTTCTCAAGGAACAGCACGTGGCATTATTTTTTGTCGAACAAAAGGAGATGTACAATTTGTTGCTAATTTCTTGAGATCGAATGAATACAAGGTGGGCGAGATTTTTGGTGAATTGTTCCTGAAAGAGCGCGAAAAAGTCATTCGAATGTTCCATAACAAGGCTTTTCAATACATCGTAGCTTCAGATATTGCTGCACGAGGAATTGATTTTGAAGACCTTGCTTTTGTAGTGCATTATCAATTACCAGATGATCCTGATTATTACACACACCGAAGTGGAAGAACTGCCCGCGCAGGGAAACGTGGATTATCATTGAGTATAGTTGAACCCGTTGAACGCAAAAAACTGCGTTATATTCAGCAATTATTGGATGTTGATTTTACGCAGTTATAGGTGCTAAATTTCCTCTTGGCACATTTTTCCCTTGTGTTCCTTGCGTCTTTGTGGTAAATTATACAACCACAAAGAAGAATGTCATTAAGTTAAGGACAGGCGATACATTCGTGCGAACAGACAAGGTCTGTCATTCGAATATAATTCAACATAGCTCTTTATTCGTGTATTCGTGGGAAAAGCGCTCGCTACATCCAAATCTACTTATGCTAAATTGAAACATATTTTCCCCCTGCAATATCCTTTAAAAGCTGTAGTTTTTTTCTTTCCCACGAATTCACGAATGATGCACTCGACTCAATTAAAAACGAATACTGTAAACGGTGTTTCTAGTCAGTACTTTCAGAAACTGTGTAAAAGCAATAAAACCTGTAGGAAACTAAGTGAGCATACTTAACTTAATGACATTGCCCAAAGAAACGAGGAGCACAAAGGTTTAATTCCATTTTAAAAACTTTAATTAACTGCTTATATTACTTCAAATTTGGAGAGCTAAAAACGCTGTTTTCTGAAATCACTGATGTGAAATTTCCGTACTTTATTAAGTGTGTATTATCTATTCCTAACATCTCAAAATAAAATTAACTCCTTTTTTCATTATGTTTCTTTGTTCTAATTAACCTGAGATTCGGTGTTAATAACTTGCGTTTTCAAAAAAAATATATTAGCTCCTGTTTTGTGAATTAAAAAACAAATGGAGACCAGAAACCAGTATTCAAACGGGGCGAAACCGACCGCGTTCGCTAAAAGCTTTAGCGGTTGCGAAAAAGTCAAATGAGTAGGATTTAAATTAGTTGAAATGAAAAAAAATATTGCAGAATTTATTGGAACCTTGTGGTTGGTGTTTGGAGGTTGTGGTAGTGCCTTATTAGCTGCCGGTTATCCAGAGCTTGGAATTGGATTTGTAGGAGTTTCTCTTGCATTTGGTTTAACTGTTTTAACCATTGCTTATTCACTTGGGCATATTTCAGGTGCACATTTAAATCCAGCAGTAACACTTGGACTGTGGGCTGGCGGGCGTGTCAATTCAAAAGACGTGCTTCCTTATATTATTTCACAAGTACTTGGTGCGATTGCTGCTGCTGCTGCTGGAGCATTGTACTTAATTGTGATGGGAAAGGATGCTGCAGAAATAGGTGGCTTTGCTGCTAATGGATATGATGAACATTCACCCAATGGATATAGTATGCTCGCTGCCATCGTTATTGAATTCATTATGACATTTATGTTTTTGATCATTATTTTAGGTTCCACAGATGAAAAAGCGCCTAAAGGATTTGCTGGAATTGCAATCGGTCTAGCATTAACATTGATTCACTTGGTGAGTATTCCAGTCACCAATACATCTGTAAACCCAGCTAGATGTATCAGTCAAGCATTGTTTGCAGAAGGAAATTGGGCTTTACCGCAATTATGGTTGTTTATTGTTGTACCAATTGCTGGTGCTGTTGCTGCAGGAATTGTATACAAAATGATGAAATCAGAATAAATATTCAATTAAATCGCATTCTTAAATCCTGTTCTATTGAGCAGGATTTTTTTTTGTGAGTTGAATAAAACGATTGAACCGAATCGAGTTTAATCTACCTTATTTGTCTTTTTTTACCCTTGACATCTAACCCATGAGCAAACGGTAGCAATCAGCGAATGAATGGCGCAGATTTATTACTTGTCTTACCCTAACTTTGTAGTAATAATTTGAATCGTTCCTTTAGCATCTCTAAAATCCCCCCCATGAAACAGTTTCTTCTTTTAATGACAATGTTAGCAAGTGTATACTCAGTACAAGCGCAAAACAACACCAAGAATGCAGTAATTGACAATGGAATTATGTCTTCTTCCCTATCCACTGAATTATTAATGTATCCAAATCCAGCTGTTTCAAGTATTACGATTGAAATACCAGAAAGCGAAGTTGTTTTTCATCATCTGTTTATTTACAATGTGATGGGAGTTCTAATTGATGATGTGTTGATTTCAGATGCTGATAATTCTATTGTGGTTGATTTGACAGATTACGAAGAAGGAATATATTATGTCGCTATAACCGATGATAACGATTATAACCGCACTCCACCGGGGAAAATTATTAAGAGAAAATAAAACCAAGCGAACCTTCTTCTATTTTTAGACTTTTAAAATCAAAAACAAGAATAGGTGGCGCATCATCTTGATATTCTACAACAAGTAGCTTTTTTAGATTTCTGAGTTCGACTTTAATCGTTTTCTAACCGTGAGTATGGTTGCTAGTAAAACAACCGTAATTGAACTTAATGGCATGATAATCGCCGCAATCAATGGTGTTAAATGTCCACTAACTGCAAATCCAATTCCTGTGATATTGTAAACCAATGAAAACGCAAAACACCATTTGAGATAGGATTTACCTTGAAGCATGTATTGAAAGTATTCACTAAAATATTTCAGGTTTTCAGCTTGCAGAATCACGTCAGAGGAAGGAGTGAAACGCACCAAATTTTCAGAAAGTGCAATTCCAACAAATGCCTCATTTAAAGCACCCGCATCATTCAGACCGTCTCCAATCATGATGGTGCGATGTCCATTTTCCTGCAATGATTGAACATAGTGTTTTTTGTCAATTGGTTGTTGTTCGAAACGAAAGATTGTCGTTGAAGGGAAAATGGTTTTTAATTGTTCCAAATCTCGGGGTTTATCCCCAGAAATAACATGAATTGAAAAGTGTTTCCCTAGTTCTGAAATAAGCTGATCCATGCCTGGACGAATGCTTGAATTGAAAACAAATCGACCTTTATTTTCACCCTTCATTTGAAGATAGGCACAGGCTTCTGTATCGGATTGATTAGTGAGTTCAAGAAATGGTGCACTCCCCAATTTTAATTCGCCTGGAATTTCAATTCCTTTTCCTGCATATTCAATTATTTCTTGCTGAAAAGGGATAGATACCACATGTTGAAGGAGTAATTTGTTGATCACTTTTGCATAAGGATGATGTGCGTTTGTTGTAGCGAAAAGGAGTTGTTGTTTTTCAATTTCAGTTAATGGAACGCCTTCATAAATAACATTTTTCTCTTCTTGTTTGGTCAACGTTCCCGTTTTATCAAATACAATGGTATCGCATTGTTGAAATCGCTCAATGATGCTCGTGTTGCGCAAATACATCCCACTTTTCCCAAGTTTCCGCAACATATTCCCATAAACGAATGGAACAGAAAGCGCCAAAGCACACGGACAAGCAACAATTAATACGGCAGTTATTATTTCTGGAATTTGTTTCGGGTCAATGAAGGTCCAAACCAAACTAGCGATTGTTGCAATTCCGATAACAACTGCAATGAAATAGCGAGAAATACGATCTTGACGACCTTGAAACGCAGGTTGCGATGTCGATTTATCTTGATCATTCCACAATTGTGTGAGGGCACTTCTAGAAGTCGTTTTGTGAACTTTTAGGACGGTTGAATTACCGATTATTTTTCCTCCAGCATAGATTAATTCGCCTCTCTTTTTCTCAACCCAATCAGCTTCTCCAGTGACAAAACTGTAGTCGATGGTTGCTTTATCTGATCCGAGAATACTATCGCAGGGAATAATCTCTTCGTTTCGAATGCGAATTTTGTCAGAAACAGCTAAATCTTCTAGCGAACAAAGTGTTTCATTTCCATCTTCAATTTTGACAACAGCAATTGGAAAATAGGATCTGAAATCGCGATCAAACGACAACCATTGGTACGTTTTACTTTGAAACCATTTTCCAATGAGTAGGAAAAAAATAAATCCAGCAAAAGAATCCATATAACCTGGTCCTTCGTTCGAAAAGATCGCAATGACACTTCGAGCATATAAAGCGATGATTCCAAGAACGATAGGAACATCGAGGTTCATTGAACGTGTTCGTAAGGCTGCAATGGCCGATTTAAAATAATCAGCAGCTGAGAAAAACAAGACGGGTAACGAAACAGCAAAAGATAAATAAGCTGTCAAATCGCGAAAATCTAAGTAGGATTCATCTAATCCTAAATATTCAGGAAAACTCCAGAGCATGATGCTTCCAAATGCAAAACCAGCAAAACCAAGTTGCAAGAGCATGCGTTTGTTGATTCCTTTGGAGCGATCTTCCTTTTTGTTGAAATTTGGTTGATAGCCTATTTTACTCAGTAATTGTGCTAATTCAGATAGTTTGATTTCATTGGAATGCACCGTAATCGTTGCTTCACGTTTCGTGAAATGGACGGATGACTGAATAATTCCAGCGTGAAGCTTATGTAAATGTTCGAGCAAATAAATACAAGAAGCGCAATGTATTTGTGGTAAATGAAGGGTAATCCGAATCAAATCACCTTCTTCAAAGTCAATGAGTTGTTGGCGAAATGCTGGTTCATCCAAAAATGAAAATTGCGTTCTAGTTGTCGTAGTAGGTCGAATTCCACCCGCAATTTCTTGTCCATAAAAGGCCGCTAATTCATGTCCCGAAAGTAATTCGTACACCGCTTTACATCCTTGGCAGCAAAATGATTTGTTATCAAATTGAATGGTTGTTTGAGGTAAGGTATCTTGGCAATGAAAACAAGTTGTTTCGGCACTCATACGGTTAAGCTAAATGTAGGTTGTGTTGGTTTTAAAGCTGTCAAATGTGCGTCAAATGCCATACAACAGTTCCTTACAAATGGAATTCCAGCGGGTGTTAGTAGGATTGTTGTTTGATCAATTACTACAAGATTGTCTTCGATCATGGATTGTAATGCAGTAACGATACGATCGAAATCCACGAATGAATTGGGCTGAATTGTTGTTTCAAATTGGCACATTAGATTTAGAATGTGTTGTCTAATTTCCAGGTCTTCAGCAGTGAGTAAATGCCCTTTTGTCAACGGAAGCTCCCCTTTTTCAATCCGAGCAATATAGTCACTAACCTTTTTTTCATTTTGGGCGAAACCAAACCAAGCATCCGAAATAGCAGACATTCCAAGTCCAATCAGCACTGGCGATTGTTGCGTTGTATACCCCATGAAATTGCGGTGAAGTGTTTTATTCGAAGCTGCAATGGCCAGTTCATCAGTTGCTAGGGCAAAATGATCCATTCCAATTTCAACATATCCTGCCTCTAAAAAAAGTCGTTTTGCATGCTCGTATAATTGTCGCTTGACCTCACCAGATGGTAAATCGGCATCAGAATATCCACGCTGGCCATTTCCTTTAATCCAAGGTACATGTGCGTAACTGTAAAGTGAAATACGATCTGGACGAAGGGAAATCGTTTGATTAACAGTCTGTTCAAATCCTTCTAATTGCTGTTTGGGTAATCCAAAAACCAAATCATGGCTGATGGAGGAATATCCTATCTCCCGAGCTAATTGATGAATTGTTTTTACTGTTTCAAATGATTGAATGCGATGAATTGCTTGTTGCACAATCGGATTGTAATCTTGAATTCCGAAACTAACTCGCTTGAAACCGAGTCGATGTAGAACGGTCAAATGTTCAACTGTTGTAGAACTTGGATGTGCTTCGAAACCAAATTGTACATGATCAGCTAATTGCACTTGGGAAATAATTCCGTTGATCAATCGTTCCAATTCTGAGGGGCTAAAAAAAGTTGGAGTTCCACCGCCAAGGTGAATTTCTTCAATGCTGATTTTAGTGTCTAATTGGTCGATTAGTAAGCTCCATTCTTTTAAAACAGCAGAAATATAAGGTGCTTCAACTGCATGATTGGTTGTGATGTGTTTATGACAGCCACAAAAAGTGCACAATGAATCACAATAAGGCAAATGGATATATAAACTAATCGAAGTGGTTTGAAATGCTTGTTGTGTTGAGCGAATGACTTGAATCCATTCGTGTTCTTCCCACTGATTTTTTGTCCAATAAGGAACGGTTGGATAAGACGTGTAGCGAGGTCCCGGAACATTATACTTTTGAATCAATTCGGACGAAGAAGTATGATACATGCTATCAGGATTTATAGAGCACAAAGTTAGTGGAGCAATTAGTTAATAAAAATGATTTGCATCAGGTTTTATTGCATCTTCAAAAGATGTATCTTTGAATCAATTAAATAAATACACATGTTGGATAAATCCTATAAGCACATTCATTGTGAGCAATGTTCCGTTAGAAAAGAAGGACTATTTGCCAATTTGTTGTCAGAGGAAGTATCTGATCTCAACTCACACAAGGCTTGTCACTTTTTCAAGAAAAACCAAGCTGTTTTTTTGGAAGGGAGTTATCCACGTGGCGTTTATTGTGTAAACCATGGTAAGGTGAAAATCTACGCCATTGGAGATGAAGGAAAAGAACAAATCATTCACATCGCCAAAGAAGGAGAAGTAATTGGTTTTAGAGCCATGTTCAGTGGTGATCCTTACAAAGTTTCTGCTTCAACACTTGAAGATGCAAACATTTGTTTTGTTGGCAAGGATGATTTTTTAAACATGATTGATACCAATACAACATTGCGCAACATGATCATGAAGGAACTTTCGAAGGAATTGGGAGATCGCGCAATGTTTATTACCAATTTGGCGCAAAAATCTGTTCGTGAGCGATTAGCATTCGCCTTAATTATCTTGAAAAATGTTTACGGTGATGATCCAATTAACCTTTCGCGTGAAGACATGGCAAACTTTGTTGGTACAGCCACTGAAACGTTGATTCGTCTTTTAAAAGATTTTAAAGAGGAAGGAATCATTGAAATTCAAACACGAAAATTATTTATTCTCGATAAAGATGCCTTGATTAAAATTGGCGGTGCAGTAAAATAGAATTTTTTATACACTACTTCTTCAATACGTCACTTATTGTATTCTAGTTATTTAACTGTGAAAATTACCTTGCCCAGAAAGGCAAAATAGTTTGACCAAGTTAACGTCCTATAATTTTCACTTCTTGCGTACAACCATTATTCCATCACGGATTGGTAAGAGTACATTTTCAACACGATGATCTTCTTGAATCAATCGATTAAAGTCCATTAGCAAGCGGGTGTCTTTATCGAGTTTTTCATAGTCGCCAGTTACCTTTCCCGACCACAAAACGTTATCAGCCAAGATATAGCCACCTGTGCGAACTTTGTCAAATACCAAGTTGTAATAATTGATATAATTCAGTTTATCAGCGTCAATGAACACCATGTCAAACTGTTCATCCAATTGTGGAATGAGTTCCAATGCATTGGCAATTCGATAGTCTATTTTGTCATTCAATTCACTAACAGACAAATGATCGCGCACAAATGTCTCCAGTTGAGCATTTATATCAATCGTAATGAGTTTGCCACTTTCAGTGAGACCTTCCGCCAAACAAAGTGCTGAATATCCTGTATATGTTCCAATTTCAAGAATACGATCAGGACGAATCATTTTTGAAAGCATACTCAATACACGCCCTTGAAAATGTCCGCTCAACATCCGTGGCTGCATCACTTTAAGGTGCGTATCGCGGTTCAGTTTTGCTAGTTCTTGCTGTTCTGGACTTGTGTGATTACACACGTATTGATCCAATATTTCGTCAATGAATTCCATAATTAAAACCCAAACTGTTGTAAATGATGATCTGTATGTTTATACATTCCGATAGCCCATTGTTCTTCTGTTAATTTCCCAAAAAAAGCATGTTGTTGTTTGGTGCATTTTTCGACACCACCAGCCTGAAATGCTAGCAGATGATTCACCAATCGTTCCTTTTCAGTTGTTAAATCAACTTCTTCCGTAGGAATAAAATAAGGATGAGTTGGACTATTTTTTTTAGTTGGTGCATCGTTATAAAACTGTTTTTTTAAGAATCCTCCTAATACATATCCGATGAAAAGGCGTTTTATGTGTTTTTGATCACGCGCCACCTCCATTGTTGTAGAACAATGTGCAAGCATTTGACCGACATTCATTTTACCCCATTTAGCCTGACTTTCAGTAGTTAATTGCTCGATGCGTTGTATCAACTGCGAAGTATCTTCGCTTGAAAATAAACTATTCATGATTTAAAATTTGCTGAAAGAT
>JAYSRF010000123.1:0-34404 GCA_043721195.1 Fluviicola sp.
CATACATGAATAAAACTATTTGCAATTCAATCCCTGTGCTTTTACCGCCACTTGAGAAACAAAATCAGTTTGCAGAAATTGCAGAAAAGACAGAATTACTAAAGGAGCAGTTGAAAAACAGCTTAAATGATTTGCAAAATCTTTTTGGCTCATTAAGTCAAAAAGCTTTTAAAGGTGAATTAGATTTATCAAATTTGGTTATTGATGAAAATCTGCTTCCGAAGGAGGTGAAGTCAGAAAAACATTCTGAAAAAATAAATCCAGCCATTCTCAAAGCCTTGGATGCTGCAAATTCGATTTCTAAACATTTTGACAAAACGAATGAATTGTCAAAAGCAGCCAACAGGTTCAATAAATATTTTGAACAATGGGAAAAGCTTAACGCACCATTTAATAAACTGCCCAAACTTCCAAACGAGTTAATTGAGGCACAGCAGCGAATTGAGAAAATACAATCAGCGTTTGCCAATGTTAAACCGTTCAAGCCGAATAAATCGGAAAAGGTTCTCTGGGAAAAAGTGTCTACACAGCAAGTGTCCAATTGGATTAAAGAAAATTATTCAGGTTATCACTTTACAAGTGAAATGCTTATTCGTTTTTTAATGGCCGAGCATGTTACTTTTCCTGACTACTATTCATCTGAAGAATTAAAGAAGTTTCCACAAACCAATGAAGCAGATGATCTAAAATCACTCATTTTTTCAGCGGTTAGCCAACAAAATCCATATCTCAAGCTAGAACAAGTGTTTTACAATGCAGAGGAAGAAAACATACAAATTAAGATTACCGAAGAAGATTACGAACTAATTAAAGAACGTTCCCCTAAAAATCGTTCGGGAATCTATTTCACTATTGCTGAATGAAACTAAAAAGTGTAAAAATATTAGGAGATAACTTCCGCAGTCTTGCTAACAACAAACTCTTTGAGTTTAATGTCAGCGAACGGAAGAACCGATTGTCTACGAAAATATTTGCGGGCTTAAACGGCAGTGGTAAATCCAATTTTCTAGAATTATTAGCTGAAATATTTTATTACTTAGAAATATATCATTTAAAATCAGCAACAGCAATTCAAAGAAAAGGCAAGAACATTGGTTTTGAAATTGAATACATTTTGCCAATTGATTCAATGATTGTTAAAAGTGGAAGCTATGAGTTTGAAGCCAAAGGCTGCCATGTAAGAATTATAAAACAAGTAACCGACAAGCCTGAGTTTTCATTTAAAAAATATGGTGATGAAGATTTTATTCGTCTCGATGATGCAACTGAGTTTCTTTTGCCAAGCAAAATAATCGCCTATACGTCTGGTCAAAATGAACTATTAAGTAATCCCTTTTTTAAAATTCGTTATCACTATTTTAAAGAATTAAACAAGGAGGCATCCCCGAAAGATTCGAATTCTGTGGAAAATGAAAGAATGTTCTTTCTTGACAACAGTTCTAATTTCTCCATTTTCATTTCAAATATGCTTTTAGCAAATCCTGAGAAATTGAAATATTTAAAAGATGTGTTTCAAGTTGAAGATTTACATGCCTTTCGGATTACAATCAATCTAGTAGACTATCAAAAAAACAAAATCCCTTTAACTGAATCAGTTTTAACAAACATAGAGAAGCTCAAAAACTGTTCAACTTCTTGGATAAAGCGTACCAAAGGCAAAGAAGAATTTATAATCATTGATTACAAAATCAACCAAGCAACACATGAAGCATTTAAGTTCCACTTCACCTCCTCTTTCGAGTTGTTTCAAGCCCTTTATGAATTGGAAAACTTAAACCTCCATTTAGTTGCTAAGGACACAAGAAGCTTAATTCTGAAGGTACATAAATCGTTGAATCTTGCAGATGAAATGCCAAGACCTGATCCTTCAAGGCTAATTTTTAGGATTGAGAAAATATTCTTGGATAAAATAGTTGAAGAGGGTAAACCAACGAAGCAAATCTATTATAAAGGTTTATCAGATGGAGAACATCAATTCAACGAAGTGCTTGGTTCTGTAATGATGATGGAACAAGATGGTTGTTTATTTCTTATGGATGAACCTGATACACATTTTAACCCCAAATGGAGAGCTAAAATGATTGAAATGCTGAATCAGGTATCGGCTGTTACCTACGATTCAAAGGGAAAACCTGAAACAGTACGAAAACAAGAAATTATAATTACAACACATTCACCTTTTGTGATTAGTGACAGTTATAAAGAAGATGTATATAAATTTGAAAAAGGAGGTTTTGAAACACCTGAACTTCAAACCTATGGTGGTTCTGTTGGTATGATTTTAGAAACGATTTTTGATAGAGATATTTCTATTTCAGATTTTTCAAACGATGATTTGAATGAATTAAAGGCCAGCATAAAAACATTAGAAGATATCCAGAGAGTTAAAAAGGAATTGTTGAATTTCGGAGAGTCCGTGGAAAAGTTTGATGCGTATAGTTTTCTTCAATTGAAAGAAGAGGAACTTAAAAACAATGAGAAGTAATGATTTTTAGCTACAAAGAAATAAACCATAGTATTTATTCCTTTCACGAGCATATTGCTTATATTTTTAGGCAATTGTTTCATCACGATTTGCCAAAATATGATGAAGCAATTCTTGTTCATCCAGACTTTAAGCCAATAATTAATGCAGCAAAAAAGCCAATATTAGAGCCCATAAAAGAATTAGTTGAAATTTACCATACGTTACCTTATGGCGACAAAATTCAATTACAAATTGCATTTAGTTACAATAATAGTATAGACGCTTTATCAAATAAAAACATTGAGTTAATAAAGTTTGAAGCATTAAATCCATTAATTAGTGCAAAACTTAAAACATTTTGCGTTGATCTTTGGGACAAGTATCCTCATGTTTTACAAATGGAGGCGGACTTTGGAACTGTAAAAGAACATTATGATAAATTAGTTGAGGAAAGTAATTGTGAAGCTCTAGTATGTCCATTTTGCGGCATAGACACTTTTGAGCCTTCAGGAGGAAAATATCGTGAAGCTTATGACCACTTTATTGCAAAAGCATCTTATCCCTTTGCATCTATAAACTTCAATTTGTTATTTCCAGCATGCTATAAATGTAACTCAAATGAAAAACGAAGTACCGATACATTAGTAAATGATGATGGAACCAGAAGAGCTGTGTATAATCCTTACGACAGAAATATATCAGCTGATGATTTAGATATTACTATTGTTCCACAAGAACCCTATGACACATTAAAATTAGAAACACTTTTACGTTCAGTTAGGTGGGAATTTGAGTTAAAGCGAAGCGGTGCTAAAGATGAACGACTTGAATCATGGGACAGTATTTACGGGATTCGTAGAAAATATTTCGAACGAATTATTCGACTTGAAAAAGAATGGTTCTATGAACTTCAATCAAAATATAAGGACTCTATTGAACTTGGACAATCCTATGCAGACTTTCAAACCAAATTTATGAAGTCCGCAAAGTATCAAATTTTGATTTCAGGAATGGGAATAATAAAATATTCATACTTTACTTTTCTCTTTTCAATTGCCGACTTTAATAATAAATTGAATGTAACGATTAACTGAAAATAGCGAACAAACTATTGTAGACACATTTCCCAGTTGCACAAACCCACTATCGTTTTCTAGAAATTGCGTGCATTATGAAAATACCAATAATTGTTATATGCTTATTTTAGTACTAATTTAGTACAACCAAAACACTATTCCATGTCACAATTCAACTACTTCACTATTCTATCCAAGACTACAAATACCTCATTCAATATTTTATTAAATCAATCCTAAATTCAAATGAATCAAACAATTCTACAAATTAAGTATCAGACAATATGGGATTCTTACAAGGAAACCGAATTAAACATGGAAACAGCATCTCATCCAACAAAACTGCTTGATCGCGAATTTGTTTTCCAATATGATGATGATGAAACCGACTGTGACCTTTTATTTATTGGAATCAATCCATCGTATAAAGGACATGATCAAGATGAAAATCGGTTTTACAACAGAGAACAAGCTTTGCAACATAACTATTTTGAACCCTTTCAAACTATTTCAGACAAATTAAAGTCCACCTATTTTCTTGATTTAAAATGGACACATTTAGATTGTTTGGTTTTTAGAGAAACCAATCAAAAATTCATTAAGAAATTTCTATTTAAGAAAGACCTCAAGTTTATCACGGACCAATTAACCGTTGCACGTGAAAGAATCGAACACATCAAACCAAAGGTAATTGTTGTCAGCAACACAATGGCTCGCAAGTTAATGGGGAACGATCGATTTACTCACAACGATGAAATTCATAATATTTGGATGGGATTGGAATTTGAATTTTGCCCAATATTAGGTACTCATAAAATTATTAATCATTCAACACTGAGTGGGACTCCTGTATTTTTCACAAGTATGCTTAGCGGGCAACGAGCGCTGGATAACGGTTCAAAAGAACGATTGATATGGCATGTGGCGAAGGTGTTAAATGCCTAATAATCTCTTAACTATTCCTTCTTCTTTATCAATTAATATTAAACAAGAAATTATATGCTCCCAAAATTCTTTAATTACAAGCAAGAATACACCGACAATGGCTATGAATCCATTCAAGATTTTTTCATTAGTTGGGCAATACGATGCGCAGTCGATTCGATCGAAACAACTCAACCATGCGACAAGCTTGTTCATGACTACTCCAAACGAATATTGTATGCACTAATCTATGGCAAGAATGAAAATGGTGAAATCATTATTCCAAGCTATGAAGACGCACCAAAACTGGAGGTTATTGATGTTAAAACATTTAGACAAAAGAAGTACATTGATCTTTTGGCAGAAGTAACCATTCAACGCGATCAGAAGAAAGAACTGATTATTTTAAACATTGAAAACAAGTGGTATTCCAATTTACACCTTCACCAATTAATGAATGCCATTGAGTATGTCAAAAATGCTTACCCGCATGTGAAAGAAGAAAATATAAGAAACATCGTCTTGTTTTGCGATGAAGAAAAGCAAACACAATACTTCGATTTCTGTCAGCAAAATGGCTATTTGTTTCTATCAGCTGGCTACTTAATCACACATGGTGAACCGACACAGCCTAAAAGAACAGAAAATCCGTTGTTTGATACCTATTGGTTTGATGGATGGGGGTGAATTTGTTCATTAATTGAATCAATTACGGCTCCTTTTCGCTAGAACCAGTGTTTTCCACCCTCTCCAACTCCTCTAAAAAAAACACCTTTTCCCGCGGTTGTTCCTCCCAGATAAAATTATTCACTACAAAATCCAATTGGAGCTTGCTGTCTGCGATGAGAATCGATCTTCCTTTATAGGGCTCATTGGTTAGAACTTTACGTTCCTTAAACGATTTAGATGAAAAGGCATTCAATGCAACTTCGATCGTGGTCAAACTCTTTTTGCGAAGCCCCCTGTATTGGAGTGTCAACAACTTGTTTTGCGCATCGAACAGATACCCCACAATGTAATTTCTATTTCTAACATACAAGAGGAAACCTACTGCTATTAAAGTCGGCGCAAGACAAATAGCACCAAAAACAAGCGGGTTATCAAACAAGTATTGTAACCTCCCTGTATTTCCACTGGTGTCTGTTTTGGCTATTGTATAAAACAAAATAAAACCCGTTCCTATAAAGGTGATTACACCAACCACAATGATCTCAAGAAACAGGTAAGCTATGTAATTTTCGTTTTTTGTTTTGGATGAAATCATGGAACAATTGGATGGTTTGCTAAATTAATGGAAAAGATTGGCTTTGACTGCTGAACCTTTTTGTGAAGGAACAAGATCTCTCTTAAGTACTCAACCCTCACCCTCAAAACTCATCTCCTGCTCAAACCTCACTTCTGAAAAACAAGCAGTTCAGTTCTCCGAATTCGAATCCTTTTATTAAACTATTTCTGAGAATTTCATAAACTCCCCCGTGTTTAATAACATTTTTATATCGTTGATTGTATCAAGTCCAACAAGTTCGTATGACTTAGTTGTATCTCTTCTCGCTCTATCCAAAACCGTTTTGGCTTCATCACCTTCAGGCTCGCTAAAATAGGCCTTGTAGTGCCCCTTACCAATTCCTTTATTCTTGGAGAATAAATTAAGACCAGTGGCAATTCGATCAAATTCCATGAGTGATTTATCTATGGTATCAGGTTTTGTATTGAAGTCAATAAAATTCCCAGCATGTAAAACGCCATTTTTTCCAATAAAATCAATCTTATGGGGCGTGTATATTGTACGAATTGTTTCTGGGTTCAATGAATAATTGACATCAATTTTATTGAATTCTTCCGATTTAAGTTCCTTATTAAAAACGGTACGTGCAGAAACAACTTTACTTTTCACTTCATCAAATTCACCTACAAAAAGTCTGAAAATTTTTTCAAAATTCTCTTTGCTAAGTTCAAAATCCAACGGTTTAGGTTTTTTAAAAAATAAAAGACCTTTCGAATAAGTAGTTAAGTACTGAAATCGTTCGTAATTCAAGTAATCATCGAATTCAGAAATGGGCATTTCATGATTTGTTGTGATACCGTTTCTAAATCGGTTTAATGTTGACTCAATATTTTTTAACGCATCAAAGTCCATCAAACCTGCCGCAAGTTTAAGTTTCTTCTTTGAGTAATTGAAAAACTTTAGCTCAGGAGAAATGGCAAATAAACCAATACACACTTTTTCGTCTGTATGTTCATTTGTTTTTAAATATATTTCTACTGTAAAATTCATTGCACTACAAAATTATGACAAAATCCGTTGTCCTAACACGATTTCTTTAATCGAATCATTTCTTTCACTTGAAGTTACGAAATTAATTAATCTTTCTTGTAGTCCATCGAAACGCCAGTCTGAAGGAAATGTTTCAAATAAGTTATTAATAATTGAAGGTACGTATTCTATTTTGCTAAAAAAGAGTAGAACCTCAAAATTTCGGCATTATCATTCTCATTCTCATTCTGTTCCCCTGCTCAATTCTAACCCTCACCTCTGAAAAAGTTCTCCTTTTTTATCCTAAACCCAATTTTCACCCCCAACACAAAGTTCGGATAGATGGTATTTCGGGCTTTGTCCAAAATGAGATTGGGACCATAGTCACTTGTTGGTGGTAGCTGCTCATTATCCGTTTCACTTAATGAATTACGTACCTGTTGAAAACGAATGCCAATTCCACAAAAAACATCTGTTATCAACCCAAATTTGAAGACGCTGAGTTGTCCGTATTTAATACTCAAACTCTCCACGTTTTTATTCACCTCAAACGGTTGAAGTACGATGTAATTTTGTTCGTAAGGATCAGCGGTATCAACGAATAGCGGGGTGGTGTATGATTGATATTTATAAAAAAATTCAACCGAAAAATAGGTGCCGTGTACAAAATCGTTCTTATTGATGTAGCGTTTAACTTCAAACTTGGTTTCGTAGCCCTTACTAGAATAAAAGAACACCCCTACTTCATGTTGGAAAGCAATCGCATCCTTCACCTTATATTCAACACTTAATTTTGCGCAAGGCCCAACGTAAGCTGGAATAAATGATAATGGTGAGATTTTAAAACACATCCGATTGTCAAAGTCCGTTGCTTTTTGGCTGAAACAACTTCCTGCAATCAAATAGCATACAACCGCGATTATTCTCATACGTGAATGTATCAATTTTAGGTGAAATAAATAAGGACGGCTTTTAACCAAATATGGCTTTTCATTGGATTTCAAATGAGCAATAATGATTAAGTGTAAATGCCTCTCTCTACTCAATCCTCAAACTCAATTCTGTAAAAAGCGTTAGGAAGAGCGTGAGTCTAGAGGGCAAAAAAAAGCCGATGTAAAAACTACTACCTCAACAAGGGGCATGAAAACGGAGGATCGTTTGGAGAACTAGATTCTGCTTCCGTACTCAATTCTCACTCAATAGACTCAATACTAAAAAACTCCGCATGTGAATTCAACTCCCCAAATTCTTCACCATGGTATACAATATACGAGACAATTCATCTGCTTTTTTCAAAAAAGAATCAAAAGTGGTTTCATCAATTAATTGTTGATCGTTCAAAACATCCAGTATAGCTACACATTCAAACACCGATCCTCTAGCAAAGAGCAAGCGCAGCTTGTGAAGACTGAGGCTAGCTCGTGATGAGCGTTAGCCGAAGGACAAAAAAGTGACGCCTATCGGGTTTTGAAAACCTGCCAGAACCTTCTGCCAGATTAAGTACAATACTAAATGAAGCTCTAGAAAGTTGATCTTTTACGGTTTTGTTGGGATTAATGGTTGTGATTAATTGGTTTGCATCTGTGTGAAATACTTTTGCTTTTTTGTAAACTTCCAGTTTTTGAAATTCGAACATAATGATACCTGATTTTAAGTTGGTTATCTTAATATACAGATTTTTTTCGGAAAAACAGGGATTTGAAAATCTCACGGAGATCTAACTCATTCTCGTTTTGCTTCTCGTTCTGAAAAATAACGGCTACAAAAAAATCCCAGAATAAGACAGAGAATCAGAATGAAGACAAAAAAAAACGGCTGCGAAGTAAAACTTCTACAGCCGTTATTTTTTTGGTACTCGAAGCGGGACTTGAACCCGCACGCCCATACAGGCACAGGATTTTAAGTCCGGCGTGTCTACCAATTCCACCATTCGAGCGAAACAAAAAAGGAGCTTAAAAAAAGCTCCATCTTTTTGTTGAGCGGGAGACGAGATTCGAACTCGCGACCCCGACCTTGGCAAGGTCGTGCTCTACCAACTGAGCTACTCTCGCTTTTATTTATTTCAATTTTTCGCTTTCGCGACAACCATAACACGCTTGTTACGGGCGACAAATGTAGAAAGTATTTTTTAAAATCAAAGCGGTAAATGCGAAAAATTGCATAAAAATTTAAACGTTTCACGTTTCGTTCCGCCAAGTAGCTGATTTTGTAGTTGTTTATCCTTCGTTGAACACATCGTTGTGCTTCAAAAAACAAGTTGACTAAAACACGTACCCATGCCATAAGTTCCGTTTGGAATTTTAACTTTGTTCTTAAACCCATAACAATCAAACGATGAAATACATTCTAGTTTCTTTAGCAATCGTTGCTTTTAATTTCTGTTCATTCGCTGACTCCCCTATCACTTCTACCAATTTTGCTTCCGCTTATAGTGAATCGCCCATCGTTTCTGCTGCAACAACAGCTAGTGGTGCATTAACCGATGAATTGATGGATTATTTGATGGATGAAAAAAATCCGATTGATGTCAAAATGGCTGTTATCAACCAATTGGGGTGGGATTTTGATGGAAAATCAAATGCAGCGACTTTTCAATCCTATTTATTCAAGAAGAAAAAATTCAAGAACGAAGCGGCTTTTAAAAAGAAAGGTACTGCTCATCAACTCATTTGCACGGCCTATCTCAAAGCGATGGACAACTATTTCGATGTCTCAGATGCGATTGTATACGCCAACTTAGCGGTGAAGAAAAACAGTAAAAGCTACACCATTCAACTCATTGCGGGCATCATCAAAGCGCAACAAGCAATGGATAGTAATTGGTGCAGTGTTTATGAATTAACAAACGATGTGCGTTCCAATGAAGGACTTACAGTTGACATGAATGCAACAGCAATTGACTTGATTTTTGAATACATGGATTTGTATCGTGATTCTTGCCAATAAAATCAATTGATTTCTTAATAGATGAAGACACCCGATAGCATTGAGTTAAACGGCTACAAACATGTCGCACACACTTCTCAAAACTTAAGTGATGCAGAGATGCTCACCAAAAGCACCGATTTCCATCACTGGTTAGATCAACGTCGCTCGGTGCGCATGTTCTCTACTGAACCCATCTCGAAGGAAATCATTGATCAATTGATCTTGGCTGCTTCAACAGCTCCCTCTGGTGCGCACAAACAACCGTGGACGTTCTGTGCTGTTTCGAATGCAGCATTAAAAACACAGATCCGCATTGCTGCTGAAAAGGAAGAACAGGAAAATTATGATGGTCGCATGAGTGAACGTTGGCGAAAAGACCTTGCTCACTTGGGAACCGATAGGAATAAACCATTTTTGGAAGATGCTCCTTGGTTGATCATTGTTTTTAAACGTGTCTATGAAGTAGATGAACAGGGCGAAAAACACAACAATTATTATGTCAATGAATCGGTTGGTATTGCCTGCGGAATGCTCATTGCTGCCATTCACAATGCGGGCTTGGTGACATTAACACACACACCAAGTCCAATGAACTTTCTGACAACTTTATTGGATCGACCAGCAAATGAACGTCCATTTTTACTCTTACCAGTTGGCAAAGCATTACAACCCGCATTCGTTCCCGATTTACAACGCAAAACCTTAGAAGAAGCGAGTGTTTTCTACCAATAAACGAGTGAGCTTACTCAGAAACAGCCAGATCATTTAATAAACGGAGTAATTCCTTGCCTGGCACAACACCAGATTGTCGCCATTTTATTTTACCCTCTTTAAACACAATGAGCGTTGGAACACCACGAACTTGATACGCAGCTGCAGCCTTTGGGTTTTTATCCACATCTATTTTTAAAATCGTTGCCTTGCGCCCAATTTTAGTCTTCACATCATCAAGAATGGGACTCATTGTTTTGCATGGTCCACACCAAGTCGCATAAAAATCAACCAGCACTGGGTGTTTGCCATTGATTAATTCCTTGAAAGATTTTTTCGTTTCCATCGGTAATTTTTGGCAAGGTAAGGTCTTTTCGACAAATTATATGTAACTCCTATTACACGGTTGATTTCTCGTCTAACAATCACAATTAATAGACTAACTAATTAGGTGATAAGAGCAAATCACACACTCAATGAATACTAACTTTAAGTCAATTGAATTTTTATATGTCCAAACCATTAACTATTTTTATGAAAAATATGAACAAGCTATGAAAAAAATTTACTTACTAGCTGGAGCTTTGGCTACTGGTTTAGTTGCTACAGCGCAAATAAATCCAGTTTCTATCCCAGCAAAAAACTCAAAAAATCAGCCTGGATTCGCAAAAAAATCGCTTTCTAGCACTGAAAAGGCGCAAGGTGATGTACTTTGGTCTAATAACTTTACAACTGCTTCTGACTGGACAATCTCCAATGCTGGTGCTGCAGGAACTCCTCCTCACACAGCAGGTGACTGGGCAATTGTAAATGCAATGCCGGGATCATTGACTTCTCAAATTCCTACTTATGGTTTTCCAGCAGCTATGTTATCCGCTTCAGGAGGTAACTTTGCCTTAATTGATTCAGATGGTGCTGGTCCAACAACTCAAAATGCGTATTTAACTACTACAGCTGGGATTGATTTAGCTTCTATATTGGCTACAAACGGTTCAGCAGCGAATGCTCCAATTTATTTAGAGTTTACTGAAATCTACCGTAACTATTATGATGGTACCTTTGTTGCCATTTCCAATGATGGTGGTGTTACTTGGGTAGAGTTTGAGGTTAATCCTGAAGCTGAAGTGCCTGTAAACACTAATTCTGGTAACCCAGAAGTAGAAGTATTAAATATTACTTCTGTAATCGGTGCTGGTAACTGGGGAAGTGATGTACGCATCCGCTTTCATTACCTAGGAGATTACGACTGGTTTTGGGGTGTTGATGATGTAAAATTAGTAGAAGCATGGGATAACGATGTGAAAGTTACTGAATGGCACCAAGGAACAGACGTTACTACAACGTTAGGATTGGACTACTTCATCGTTAACCAATCACAAGCAAGTTTCCCAGGTGTAACTTTTGGAGCTGAAATTTTCAATAATGGATCTTTAAGTCAAGCTGCTGTTTCATTAACAGGTGATTGCGCTGCTTTAAGTTACGCTCAAACAGGATCTTCTGTGGCTCTTCCAATTGCTGGAATTGATTCATTGACCATTACAACGCCAATGATTCCTACTGCAACAGTTGGTGATTATGTTGTAGATCTTTCGTTGGATTTAGGTGCAAACACAGATAGCGAATTGAATAACAGTTCAACTTCAATGACGATTCGTCGTGATGAATGGGTATATGCTCGTGACAATGGCAACAGAGTTAGTGCTATTAATCAAGTTACATCACAAGATGCACTTACATTGAAAATTGGTAACGTAATGGAGATATTTGATCCAATGGATATTACCATGATGCAAATTCGTTTAACAAACCAAAATGCAGCTGTAGGACAACAAATTTATGGAGAAATCTATGTATTTGAAACCGACTGGGTATTCTATGCTGAAACGCAACCTTACACTATTGTTGCAAATGATTTAGATAACTTCGTTACATTGCCATTAGATGGTGGTGCATTGTCAGTGAATGCTGGTGATCAAATCTTAGTTGTTGCTGGTCACTACGGTGGTGCAAGTGAAGTTTCTTTTGGATTAGCACAACCATGTGATGAAGGTACAGTTCAAGGATTTACAGCTGACGGTGCTGGTTTCCAATTAACAACTCCAAATGCAGTAATGGTACGTATTTCTGATCAACCATTGGCTTTAGAAGAAAACACAGCTGATTTCTCAGTAAACGTTTTCCCTAATCCTGCTGTTAACGAAGCAGCTGTTTCTTTTGAATTGACAAACAGTGCTGATGTTACATTGACTGTAACTGATCTTGCTGGTAAAGTTGTTTACACAAACGTTTTGGGTAACACTGCTGCTGGTCAACATTCAGTAGACATCAACACAGCTGCATTAGCTGGTGGTGTTTATGCTGTTAATTTCAGTGCAAACAATGCTGTTGTTACGAAGAAATTGGTAGTGAAAAAATAATTCATCTCAACAATGAATAGCGAAAGCGTCTGTAGATTTACAGGCGCTTTTGTTTTTTAAACCAATCCCTATTCCCGAAATAGCGACACAAGACGTATATTTGTAACCACTAAAACTCAAGCAATGAAAGGATATGTATTTCCCGGTCAGGGTGCACAATTTTCCGGAATGGGAAAAGACATCTATGAAGCATCAGACCGTGCAAAAGAATTATTTCACCAAGCCAATGATATTCTTGGTTTTAACATCCAACAAATCATGTTCGAAGGAACAGATGAGGAATTAAAACAAACCAAAGTAACACAACCTGCTATCTTTTTACATTCAACGATTTTGGCTGAATGCCTAGGAGATGCTTTTCAACCTGCGATGGTTGCTGGACATTCTTTAGGTGAACTGTCTGCTTTGGTTGCCAATAAAACGCTTTCATTTGAAGATGGATTGCGTTTGGTTTCGAAGCGTGCTTTAGCCATGCAAGATGCGTGTGAAAAAGAACCTTCTACCATGGCCGCCATTCTTGGATTGGAAGATCAAGTTGTGGAAGAAATTTGTGCTGCAATTGATGGAATCGTTGTTCCTGCAAATTATAACTGCCCAGGACAATTGGTTATTTCTGGTAGCGTTGCCGCAGTTGAGGAAGCTTGTGCGAAATTGACAGAAGCTGGTGCCAAACGCGCATTGATTCTCCCAGTTGGTGGTGCATTCCACTCTCCGTTAATGGAGCCTGCTAGAACTGAATTAGCTGCTGCAATTGAAGCAACTACGTTCAATCAACCCATTTGCCCGATCTACCAAAATGTGACTGCATCTGCGATTACAGATCCAGAAACGATTAAACGGAACCTGATGGCACAATTAACGGCTCCTGTGCGCTGGACGCAAACAATGAATCAAATGATTGCTGATGGTTGCTCAGAGGTAGTTGAAGTTGGTCCAGGAAAAGTATTGCAAGGTCTCTTCAAGAAAGTAGATCGCGCATTTCCATGTTCGAGCGCTGAAATCTAGTTTTATACTTCTCTTTTTGCCGGTAGTGATGTTGTATTGCTACCGGTTTTTTGTTGAAATAGGTTTTGGAAAGATTGTCTATCTTCTATAACATAGATTTTAATTATCACTACAATAACAATCTTAAACTCAATTCTTAAAAGGGTTGTAGGATCTTCTCCCCCCTTTGAAGAGGGAAGAAAAAGCGTAGCTTTTGAAGGGGGGGATGACCACTCGCTTCTCTTTAAATTAAAACAAAATCTAATCTTCAAAACCTAAAATTCAAAAACGTTTGCATGGCATTTTAGGTAATATTACAGAGGAAAATCAATCTAATCTTAAATGTCATCCCCCTACCATCGGATTCAATCTTATCAGATTGACCTCAGTCTTCAAAAGCGATGCTTTTTCTTCCCACCTTCAAAGGGGGAAGTTTGATTGCGTTCATTAAAATAAATTGCGTATCTTCAATAAGATGTATTCCAATTATCATTACAACAAAGATCTTAAATACTATGCCCGAGAACTGCGTTCGGAAACCGTTTCTCGTGCAGAAAAAAAAATATGGAAAGTCGCGCTATCACGTAAACAAATGGATGAACGTTTTTTAAGACAACGACCAATTGATCGGTTCATTGTCGATTTTTTTGCACCTTCCTTAAAATTGATAATAGAAATTGATGGTTCGTCTCATGCAGCAAAAGGAGATTATGACCGCTACCGAGAAGATCGATTACGATCGCTTGGATATGAATTGATTCGTTTCTCAGAAGGTCAAGTAATACAGGATATCGATTCGGTGATGACAGCTATTCAACACACAATACATTGTTTGAAGGAATCTTAAAAGGGTTGTAGGATCGCTTCCCCCTTTGAAGGGGACAAAGGGGGATGACCTTTCGTATCTCCTTAAATTAAAATCTAATCTTCAGATTAAACCTAAAATTCAAAATCGTTTGCATGGCATTTTAGGTAATATTACAATGCAAAATCAATCTAATCTTAAATGTCATCCCCCTCAATCCCCCTTCAAAGGGGGAAGTTGAATCGCGTTCATTAAAATAAATTGTGGATCTTCTATAACAAGAATTTTAACGATCACTACAATAACAATCTTAAACACAATTCTTAAAAGGGTTGTAGGATCAAATCCCCCTTTGAAGGGGGACATAGGGGGATGACCTTTCATATTTCCTTAAATTAAAATCTAATCTTCAGTTTAAACCTAAAATTCAAAAACGTTTGCATGGCATTTTAGGTAATATTACAATGCAAAATCGATGTGAGTTTGATAATCATCCCCCTACCATCGGATTCAATCTTATCAGATTGACCTCAGTCTTCAAAAGCGATGCTTTTTCTTCCCCCTTCAAAAGGGGGAAGTTGAATCACGATTTCAATCCAATCAATAATACTCAATCACAATGGGCAACTTCGTATGCACCAATTGTTTGAGCAAACGCTCCAAGGGTTTCTTTGCTTTCTCTTTTAAACGCAGACGTTCACCTGAAGCAACCATTTTCGTGCGGGCTTTGCGTTGCAGGGCTTGCCGTTCATAATCTCTCCAAATTCCATTTTCAACAAACACATCAGTTTTTTCTGGATTAAGACTAATCGAAAGTAATTCAGGGTTTGGAATGCGTAGAATGAGTTTCCCGTCTTTTGGTGTAACTGTAAATTCCTTGCGTTTTAAATCAACACCATACAACAACTCACCTTTAATCACCAAAGTTAAACGTCGTTTGACATTGCTGTGCGAAATGGCATGTTTTACCTGATCATATTCATAGAGTTTATTTATGTTACCCGAAATTTGTTCAGCTACATTTTTATAATACTCTACTGAATCTACCACAACCTCATCGCGGAATTTAATGGTGTTTAATTGAATGATCTTACGGATTTCTTCCACGTGTAAGGGCGTGTCTTCAATCGTAAATTCATCAGAGTTTGTCCCTGGGAAAAACCAACGGTAAACAAACACAACACCTAGGACAATTAATCCAACGATTATTAATCGTTTAATCAATTTGGCGATTTCTCTTATCTTGTTCCGTTCCATGAATAATTATTTCTTCAAACCCCAGTGCTTTATAAAAATCAGTTAAAAACACAATGGCATTCTTTTCTGCATCGTTTAGTATTTCTAATTGTTGCATGTCTTTTCTAATTGCTTTTTCGCCCAATCGTAAAATGGTGTTTTTTTCTTGTTGCGAAAAATTGGTTCTCAAACCACTGATTTCAACCATTTCTGTTTTAATCTGATCAGGATTCATCTCAAACGAAATAATTTCTGGTGGTGGCAATTGAATTTCAATGCGTTTACCGTTGACCTTAATATCTGAATCCTTTACCTTGTTGAGATCAACTCCTGCTCTAATTTTCGCTTTACAACTAATCAGAATTTTACGATCGCCCCACTTCCAGTTTGTCCACGTTCCTTTATCATCCAATTTGATGATTTTTCCGACCGTATACTCACTCGTAGAAAGCATTCCAATGGTGCGGATTTCATAAATTTCTTCATCTTTTACTGGAGCATCATCTGTTCCACAACTACTCAAAACGAAAGCACAACCAATCAACCAATACACAAAACGGTACTTCATATTTCCTAAATTTACGAAAATGGTGCCAAACTCATTGCTTGCATTCCGATAACCAACGCACGATCATCAATGTTGAATAGTGGATGATGAACACCGTGAACAATTCCTGCTGCCTCATTGCGCACTCCTAGACGGAAAAAACATACTGGAATTTCTTGCGCATAATACGAAAAGTCCTCTGAAGTTAACCGAATGGGCAATGTTTCTATGTTTTCTATGCCAAAATGTTCCTCAGCGAGGGTTCGTATTCGGGTTGTTAATGCTGGATCGTTTTCCAAAAATGGATAGCCATTTGAAATCGTGAAATCGGCTGTTGCTCCATGCATTGCAGTTACATGCTCTACCTGTTGTTGGATGATATTCAGTGCTTTCGATCGCCAGTTTTCATCCATTGTGCGGAAAGTGCCTTTTAAAATTGCTTTTTCAGGAATGACATTTGTTGCGCCGAGTGCTTCAAAATGACCAAATGATAAGACACATGGCGTTTTCGGATCACAATTTCTACTTACGACCTGTTGTAAACTCGTTAATAATTGTGCACCAATCATGATCGGATCAATGGTTTGATGCGGCGTTGCTCCGTGTCCCCCTTTGCCATTGATGGTAATGTAAATCTCATCGCAAGAAGCCATGTACAAACCTGTTTTGAAACCCAACTTACCTGTTTCCATATCAGGGAACACATGCAAAGCTGCCATCGCGTGTACAGCTGGATTGGTCAATGCTCCGGCTTTGATCATCAACGAAGCTCCACCGGGATTTTTCTCTTCTCCAGGTTGAAAAAACAACTTAACTGGAGTTGGCAATTCATCCCGCAATTCCATTAAAATTTCAGCAGCTCCTAATAAAATTGCTGTGTGTACATCATGTCCACATGCATGCATGACACCTTCGTGTTGGGATTTATACGGAACGGTAGTTTGCTCGTGAATGGGAAGCGCATCCAGCTCTGATCTTAATCCGAAACAGGAATCCATTTCTCCATGTTGTTTCCCACGAATGATTGCCGTGATTCCAGTTTCAGCCACACCAGAGGTAAACGGAATTCCAAGTGCTGTCAATTGTTTGACAACGTATTCCATTGTTGCCTGTTCTTGGTACGATAATTCTGGGAAACGGTGAATCTGTTCGCGGTAAGCTTTCACTTTTTCAAACAGTTCTTCCGAACGTTGGCTGATAATTGCGTGGATATTATTCTTCATTCTTGTAGAGATTGAAACCTGATTTGATCATCATAAAAGCAACATACGCCATGATGAATCCGAATACGATTTTCACCAATGCTGGTGATAATTTAAGGGATAATTTTGAACCAATGTAGCCGCCAATTACAAATGTAGAAGCAACAACCAACCCATATTTCCAATTGAGATTTCCCGTTTTCGCGAAATTCATGGTTCCTAAAATAACGACGGGTAAAGTGAGAATAAACAAGCTTGTTCCTGTAGCTTGATGTTGCGTTAATCCCGTGAAATAAACCAACGCTGGAACAATGATAATTCCGCCACCAACTCCCATAAATCCGCTCAAGGTTCCTGCAAATAAACCAATTAATACAAGAATAATAATTGTTTCTATGGTCATTTTTCCAGTATTCATCTATTAAATATTACCAAGATAGTTATTTCGCGACTCATTGAACAAGTAAATTACATCCACGAAGATCAGCCTGATCAAAACGACCCAGTAATTGCAATTGATCATTCACCATTTTTCCCAAATCTTGGGTTGAAATAAAAGAGCAAGAATACAGATTAGCTAAATCAATCACATTTAATCCGCCAGTTTTTCCTGCTTCTACCAACGAAAACGGATCATTGACATCGCGCAACTGAACCTGCATCCAATTGGGCAAATCAAACAATCCATCTTTATTACTATAGGCTTGTGAAAGCAATTCACTCATGCCGTATTCAGAAGAAATATAGGCACATCCAAAGGCCGTTTTAAGCGTCGCATGCAGTTCTTCCTTGGACATTTCTTTCCGTCGACCTTTCATGCCTCCCGTTTCAATGACGATGACATCCTGCAAATCGGGTTGCAGTTCAGCCAAATCCAATAAGGCATAGGAAACGCCAAACAACACCAATTGTTTACCCGTTTTCCGCCCCAAATCGATGGCATGTAAAAGTGCAGTTGCATTGTTCAAGTAAAATCCAGAAAGTTCATGCTGGGTTTCTTTGATCAAATAATCAACCATGTACACCAAACTCGATTCGCCCTGTTCCACATAACTAGGCAGTAGCGCGAAAATGATTTGATCGGTCAATTTGCCTACAAAATGCTCGTAAGTTGGCAAAAAGGAACGTTCATACAGCGAACAATCTGCCACCAAATGTTGACTGCGCTGCATTCCTGTTGTTCCGCTGCTTTTGAACACGACTTCAGGCGTACGACCTTCAGCGATGATTTCATGCGTTTTAAAAAACGAAATGGGTAGGAACGGAATTTCAGCAATCGAAGTTGGTTCAGGCTTATTTAATAATTCAACGAATTGGCGGTAAACAGCAACGTGTTTGGTTTGATAACGGTATACTTCCAACGCACACTGTTCAAAATCAGTTGGTGTTTGTATGGAAAAAATACGATCAATGAGTTGTTGCATGCTACAAAGGTAGAAAATCCCTGTCACCTCATCGGAAACCACAAACGAAACATGGAACCTTTGCCTACTGAACTTTTTACTTGAATTTTCCCACCGTGTTCTTCCACAATGAGTTTCACGTAGTACAAGCCTAAACCAAACCCTTTTACATTGTGTAAATTGCCTGTTGGAACTCGGTAAAACTTATCGAAAATCAATTTAATATCTTCGCGTTTCATACCTATTCCATTGTCGGAGATGGACAATTCAAATCCATTATTCACATTGGCTGTATGAATGGTGATCTGCGGTGTCTGTTCACAATACTTGACCGCATTATCAAGCAAGTTGTAAACCACATTTGTGAAATGCACTTGATCTACATTCAATTGGTCATTTTCAGCAAACAATTCCAAATTGATTTGACCACCATTATCTGTTTGGTTGAGATCGAAACTTTCTTTGGCATCGAGAATGAGTTCGTGAATCGATAATTTCTCAGTTGATAATACCAATTTATCTTTGTCCAATTTAGCGACGTTCAACACACGTTCTACTTGATTTTCAAGTCGTTTGTTTTCCTTATAAATGATTTCTGCGTACCGTTTTAACCGTTCAGGATCATCTTTGAAATCGCCACGCAAGAGCAATTCACTCGACAATCCAATGGTGGAAATCGGCGTTTTTAACTCATGCGTCATGTTATTGATGAAATCCGTTTTGATTTCAGATAACCGCTTTTGTTTTAAAATAACATTGATTGCAAAGGCAAAAAAGATCAAAATCAAGGTAATAATGGCAACCAAATACAACCAAGGTGACGTGAGCGGTGTTGCTGCGCGAATGGGTTTGCTTTTTACATTGGGGAACAAAACGGTAAAGTAATGTCCATCTTTTTTCCATTCCAGTTTTTCCGATGTAATACCGTTCATGCTATCTCTAGCTGGTTTATAACCGCTCGTTTTAGTATAGCGAATCATGTTTCCAAAGACTATGGAATCGGTAAAACAATCGTAAATTCCGTATTGAAAATCTTGGTTCAAACTCTGTTCATCGAACTCTCGTTTGAGCAACTGTTCCAGGTAAAAAGGATGTAATTCTTCGGTAATATCAACGGAAAAGTAGTTTGAGCGAATTTGAGTGACTGCCCCATATAAATCTGCTCGATAAACGGCATCGTGGTTAATTTCTTCCAACACATTCCGCAACGCGATGTGTGCATGTTCGGAAAACTGCTTGAGATTCAAACTGTCTTCTTTTTCTTGAATTTCAATCGTTACTTTCTGCGCTTGCAGGGTTTTACGAATCCAAAAAATCTGAATAAATAAAATACTTGCCAACGAAATGATGCCAAGTATAATAACCGCATTGACCGTTTTCCGATTCATCGTTTAGTATTGCTCCATTGCTGGATCAATTTCACCAGCCCAAGCTAAAATTCCGCCTTCGAGGTTGTATAAATTGGTGAAGCCATAATTATCTTCCAAAAAGGCAATCACGTTTGCACTTCGTTTTCCTGAACGACAATGAACAATCACTTGTTTTTCTTTCTCAATTTTCTCAACATTATTCGGGATTTCGCCCATTGGTATAAGCAAACCGTCGATCGAACAAATGTCATGTTCATAGGTTTCACGCACATCAATTAATTGAAAATCGCTTCCTTGATCTTTTAATGCTTTTAGTTCTGTTACTGAAATACTTTTCATTGTATGTTGTTTTTGGTGACAAAATGCGTGATAATCTGTTTCAAAAATAAAGTTTTCTGTGGCGTCAATCAACGGATTGGCTGGATCTTTTTCAAATCGTATAGTTTGTTGCTTTGTTGTAAGCGCATCGAATTGCATGAATTTACCTGCTAATACTTCTCCAATTCCAGTTACAACTTTCAGTACTTCCATCGCTTGCATAGAACCAATAATGGATGGAATAATGCCAATTACGCCAGCTTCTGCACACGATGGCGCTTCTTCTGGAGTTGGAGGAATGGGAAATAAATCGCGGTAATTGGGTCCAAAAGAACCGTCTGTATCTTGGTAATTAAAAACAGAAACAGTTCCAGAGAAACGCACAACAGAACCATGGATATTGGTCTTTCCTAACAACACACATGCGTCATTAATCAGATAACGCGTTTGAAAATTATCTGTTCCATCAACAATTACATCAAATTGACGGATCAACTCCATTGCGTTTTCTGGTGCTAAAAGCGTTTGATAGGTCAGAATCTTAATTTCAGGATTGAGTTGTTTTAATCGATTTTGAGCTGCTATGACTTTCGGTTGACCAATCTCATGTACCGTATACAATGGCTGACGGTGTAGATTTGACAATTCCACTAGATCGTTATCGACAATTCCAATCGTTCCAATACCAGCGGCTGCTAGATAAGTCAAAACTGGACAACCCAATGCTCCTGCTCCAATAACCAATACAGTGGCGTCTTTCAACTTTTGCTGATTGACTTCACCGAATTGTTCAAGGGAAAAATGGCGTTTGTAGCGTTCTTTTTCTAGTTGCGAAAACATGGTGTAAAGTTACGAAAAAGACTGTCGAAGTAGAAGATCTAGAGCGTATTTAGGGCTGGAATTATTTTGAGGCGTTCGCAAGCTTATTTACAACAAGGGCAAGATGAACACACGATTTTAATTTCAGCTTAAAACTTCTAATTAGGGCGAATGCTTATACAAAAAAGAGGTGGATTAAAAATTGGTAAAATGCAAGGCGTTGAGGATGAGATGTTGGGAGTTTACTAAAGTAAATGACCAACTTCGATTTCCGAAAATAACGCAGCAGTTTATTAATTTTTAATCCACCTTCTACTATTTTTTAAAAAAGAATTACAGTGTATCAATTTGCCATTTCACTCATGAACTTGATCCGCATTAAGCGAAGTTCTTCTTCGGTATAATCGCCATCTAATTCATGAAATGCAGTTGTCAAATCATCTGTTTCCGCTTCTGAGAAATAATCAAAGATTTCGTCTTGATTTTCAGGATCTAAGATTTCATCGATATAGTAATTGATATTCACCCGTGTTCCAGATGAAACGATTGCTTCAATTTCCTCAATCACCTCATCCATTGATTTTCCTTGAGCGCGACCAATATCTTCCAATGGCAATTTGCGGTCAATGTTTTGAATGAGTTGAACTTTTAATCCTGATTTATTCACCAATGATTTGACCACTAAATCTTGTGGGCGATCAATATCATTTTCTTCAACATAATTTTTAATCAAGTCAATGAATGGAATTCCATATCGTTGTGCTTTCCCCGTACCAACCCCTTGGATATTGGTCATTTCATCAATTGTGATGGGATATTGCAAACACATGTCTTTCAACGATGGTTCTTGGAAAATCACAAACGGTGGAATATTATTTGATTTAGAAATGGATTTACGCAAATCAACCAATAAATCATAAAGACCTTCATCAAACGCACCACCTTTTCCAGCAGCTGCGAAAGAATCATCATCATCAGTAACAGAAAAATCGTGTTGTTTCACTAAAATAAACGAAGTTGGATTCTCTAAGAATGAGCGACCAGCTTCGGTGAACTTTAATGTACCATAGGTTTCAACATCTTTATAGAGCAACCCAGCAAGCACTGTTTGACGAATCACTGCATTCCAAAAATGTTCATCTTTTTCTTTTCCGACACCGAATAATGGTAATTGATCATGTCGGTAACTTTTAATTTCAGCAGTAACACCTCCTGAAAGAAATGCACAGACATGTTTCGATTTTTGTTGCTCTTGCAAGGTATCAACAGACTGCAACAATTGTTTCACATATTCAGAACCTTCAAATCGTTCAAGCGGATGACGGCAATTGTCACACATACTCGAGCAACCTTTCTCATCAAAATGTTCACCGAAATAATGCAGAATAAACTTCCTGCGACAAACGGAGGTTTCACAATAAGAAACGATTTCATTGAGCAATTGTTTTCCGATTTCCTGCTCAGCAATTGGTTTTCCTTGTAGGAATTTCTCCAATTTCTCAATGTCCTTGTAACTGTAAAAAACAATACACTCACCATCACCACCATCTCGACCAGCTCTACCTGTTTCTTGATAATAACTCTCCAATGATTTTGGAATATCATGGTGAATCACAAAACGCACATCTGGTTTGTCAATTCCCATTCCGAAAGCAATTGTCGCTACAATAATATCGACTTCTTCCATCAGGAACATATCTTGATGTTTCCCACGTGTGTTTGCATCAAGACCAGCGTGATACGGCAATGCATTGATTCCATTGACCTGTAACAATTCAGAAATTTCCTCTACTTTCTTTCGAGAAAGACAATAAATGATACCTGATTTTCCAGATCGCGCCCGGATATAGCGTATGATTTCTTTTTCAACATTGTGTTTTGGTCGAATCTCGTAATAGAGATTATCCCGGTTGAACGAAGATTTAAATAAAATCGCATCCTGCATATTCAGGTTCTTCTGAATATCGGACTGCACCTTTGGTGTTGCTGTTGCGGTAAGAGCAATAATCGCTACATCAGAAATTTTCTCGAAAATCTCACGAAGTCTGCGGTATTCAGGACGGAAATCATGGCCCCATTCTGAAATACAATGCGCTTCATCAATCGCAAAAAACGAAATAGGAACCGACGTTAAAAAATCGATGTTTTCCTGCTTTGTCAACGACTCAGGCGCAACATAGAGCAATTTGGTTTTACCTGCGAGGATATCATCTTTCACACGGTTAATTTCCGTTTTACTCAATGAAGAATTCAAAAAATGTGCAATTGAATTGTGATCACTCACATTACGAATCGCATCAACCTGATTTTTCATCAGGGCAATAAGTGGAGAGACTACGATTGCCGTGCCTTCAGAGAGTAACGCCGGAAGTTGATAGCAAAGCGACTTTCCGCCACCAGTTGGCATTATTACAAATGTATTCTGTTTGTTCAACACATTTGTAATAATCTCTTCCTGTTGTCCCTTAAAAGTATCAAAGCCAAAAAACTTGCGAAGTGACCCTTTTAGATCATGATGATCCATAAAGTTTGAAAATTAGAACGTTATCTATATTATTTTGTTATTTCGAAATTAACTAAATGATTCCGAACGCCAACTAAAAATCGGCAACTCAACTAAATTACAGGATAAAAGCGGAAAAAACAACTATTAACAAACAATTGACTCCTCTTTTTTAGGTATTCGTTACTTTTGCAATCTGAAAGTATGGAAGAGAAAAATAATATGTCCTTCCTCCAACATTTGGAGGAGCTTAGATGGAGGTTGGTTCGGTCAGTTGCAGTAATCCTTGTGTTATCAATTGTTCTCTGGATCTACCAAGAATGGATTATGGACACATTCTTCCTTTCCATGAGTCGTCCTGATTTCGTTACGTTCGATTTTTTTTGCAGGCATTTTACGATCATGTGTAGTGATGAAATTCCTATTGACTTTCAGAGTACAACTGTTAGTGGGCAATTTTCATACGCCCTCATGATGAGTTTTATGGGAGGCTTGGTCTTGGCTTTTCCTTTTGTCTTTTACCAATTGTGGAGTTTTGTAAAGCCTGGTTTAAAGTCCAATGAAAAAATGATGGTAAAAGGAATTGTCTTTTACGTAAGCATGCTTTTCTTTATCGGAATTCTGTTTGGTTACTTTGTTGTTGCTCCGATGAGTGTTCAGTTTTTTGGATCGTATTCTATCTCAAAAAACATTGAAAACAACTTCACCATTAGTTCTTACATGAGTATGATTTTATCGACCATATTCTATACTGGATTGTTCTTCCTGCTTCCTGTAATCGCTTATATTATGGGGAAAATCGGATTGGTTTCATCTGGATTTCTTAAAAAATACCGTAAGCACTCTATTGTAGGTGTTTTAATCCTTGCCGCAATTATCACTCCACCAGACATCATCAGTCAAGTCATTGTTTCCATTCCAATCTTATTGCTGTATGAAATTGGAATTTTGGTTGTGAAGCGTGTTGAGAAAAAACGAGCGAATCAAGTAGATTAATCGAGAAGGGGCATTATTATCACAAAAGAATAGTTGATTGACCGCAGAAATGATGATGCGTTAATGCTCAATCATAAATCAAATACTTCTTTCTAGTTAATAGAAAGTTGTCAAGCCCTGGCTTCCATGTTGCTTTGATTTGCTTTGCAGAATAACCATCGGCTAATTGTTGACGTAAACTGGATGTTCCAGCTAAACGATCAAAAAAGTTGCGTTGATCAATAAATCGAAGGCTATCACCTAACTGATCACGTGCATTTAATAGCCAAGTTAAATTAATCTCATACGCTCGTTTACGCTGAACACTTTCTAAATTATAGCCATTACACGGTTTATTTTCCCACAATGGTTGTTTGGCTCCAGAAGTTGAAACAGGCGTAAAAATATAGTCGGTTTTTCTGAACAAAGGATGGCCATACACTTCAAATGGATGATCCGTTCCTCTTCCAACACTAACCGTTGTAGCCTCAAAAAAGCACAAACTCGGATACAGTGTAATCGCCAAATCAGTTTTTAAATTGGGGGAAGGAGCAATTGGAATTTCATACTTCATCTTGTGCTTGTAATTCTTACAAGGAACAATATACAATTGACATGAAACATCGTTGTGCAACCAATATTCACCATTGATCATTAAAGCATATTCACCAATCGTCATTCCATAAACAATAGGAACAGGGTGCATTCCAATAAAGGAAGTGTGTGCTTCTTCACGAATTGGCCCATCAACATAATGTGCATTTGGATTCGGACGATCCAATACAATCAACGGCTTCTTATTTTCAGCGCACGATTCCATTACATAATGTAAAGTAGAAATGTAGGTGTAAAATCGAACTCCAACATCTTGAATATCAAAAATAACCACATCAACGTCCCACATTTGATCAGCGCGTGGTTTTTTATTATTTCCATACAAAGAAACAATGGGAAGACCCGTTACTTGATCTGTATGGCTCCAAATTTTTTCACCTGCGTCAGCTGTGCCTCGAAAACCGTGTTCTGGAGCAAATACTTTTTGAATTTGAATACCCAAGGAAAGCAATGTATCTACTAAATGCGTATTTCCGATCAACGATGATTGATTTGCAACAACCGCAACCCTTCTACCTCTCAAGGAATCCAGGTACAACGTCATACGCTCATTACCCAATTGAAGATCTGGCATTCTAGCCATTTCAATCTCTTGCTCACGGATCTCTTCTTGCGGGTGAATAATCTGTTCTTCAAATTGAACAACATCCACTTTTTCATCCTCAGTTGGTCGATTTGCCCCACAACTAGTCAGGAAAAGCAGTAAAATACTTTTCAAGCACAAAAGCTTTATGTACTTTCGTGCACGTATGAATGGTTCATGGAAATTTACATTTTTCATTGCTCGTAAGCTTCAAAAACAACAAGTTGAGGGCAAAAAAGTCGCTCGCCCCATTACGAGGATCGCTACCATTAGTATTGCTCTTGCAATGATAGTAAATATTATCACAATAGCCGTCGTAGATGGTTTCCAGCAAGAAGTACGCCACAAAGTAATTGGCTTCGGTTCGCACATCACAATTCAGAATTTAGGTGAAGGTTCGCTCTTCGAAAGTTCCCCAATGCGGTCAAATAAATCATTTGAAGAACTGCTTTTATCTGTCAATGGATTACAATCGATTCAACCAGTCGCTTACAAACCAGCTCTATTCCAGTCCGTTGATAAAAATCAACAACGCGAAATATTGGGTGTTGTTCTAAAAGGAGTGGATCAATCGTATGATTGGACTTTTATGCGTGAACATTTAGTTCGTGGCCGGATTCCAAATTTTACTGACATAAAGTCAGACGAAATTTTAATTTCACAACGCATCTGCAACGACCTACATTATAAGTTAGGAGATACTGCAAAAGCTTATTTTGTGAAACAACAGCCCATCCTTCGTACGTTCAAAATTGTTGGAATCTATGAAACGGGCTTAGAAGATTTCGATAAAGAAATGATCTTTTGTAACCTACATCAGGTGCAACAATTGAATGATTGGGGAATTCAAGCTTCCATTTTGATTGATGACACCTTATCAAATGGTGAATTGATTATTCGAGCTGATGTAACAGGAGGCAATGGTAATCACCGCTATGATTGGGGAAAAGGATTTGAACACTACCAAGGTTTTACCATTTGTCCTACAAAAGACACAACTATTCGTCTTATTGGGGCAGATTATTGGGCAAGTATCAATGAACCTGTTGGGAGTGATGAAGTAAAATCAGGTGAAACGACTATTGCAGATACGGCTTACTTGAAGATTACAGTAACCGGAAATCGGTATGCAGCATGTCAGTTCAAATTGGATGCTGATCGCGCTTTGATTCGCAATTATCAAGATGATCAAGGACTACAATTCACCTTAAATGCTGGTGGAAAATCCATTTCAGTTGAATCTATTCCTGGAAAAGGGAGTTCACACAATTATATTGGAAGTTATGAATTGATGGTGAATGATTGGAATGAATTGGATGCCATGAAGTATAAACTGAATAAAATGGTGCTTTTCAGTTCACAATCTGCTACTCAATTACAAGTAAAAAGTATCAAAGATCATCAAAATGAATTGTTTGTCTGGCTCGGATTTCTTGACCTAAACATGGCTATTATCTTAATCTTGATGTTAATTATTGGCATCATCAATATGGGTTCAGCACTTTTAGTTATGATTTTGGTTCGAACAAATTTTATCGGAATCATGAAATCGTTAGGAGCAACAAATTGGAGCATTCAAAAATTATTTGTGATTCAAGGAGGTCGACTTATTCTAAAAGGAATCATCTGGGGAAATGTTATTGGTTTAGGATTTTGTTTCTTACAAAGTCAATTTGGTATTATTCGTTTAGACCCTAAAGTCTATTATTTAACCCAAGTACCCATCAGTCTTGATTTATTTAAAATGCTATTTTTGAACTTGTTAACGCTAGTGGTTTGTGTTTTAGCTTTGCTAATTCCTTCAATTGTGATAACGCGCGTTTCCCCATCAAAAGCCATTCGATTTAGATAGCACAGAATTAATTTGGCATTATCCTGTTAATTTTACTAAATTGCTTCAAAAACAACCGATAATTTGCTGATTTTTACCGATTAATCAATGAAATAAGAAATTGGTTCATTATTTGATAGTTATGCGACAACGAATTACATTTTTTTACGTTTATAAACTATGAAAGTTTGGTTTTCCATATTCCTTTTATTCCCAGCATTCGTTTGGTCGCAATTGACAACTAGTTCAATGTCACCCGGATCCTTGGTTCAAAACGTATTATTAGGACCTGGTGTAACCGTTTCGAATATTTCGTTTTCAGGAGTTGGATCATCAATTGGTTATTTTAATGGCGCTGGAACAAACCTCGGAATTGCTGAAGGTGTTGTTATGACAACTGGAACGATCAACAATAACGGAAGCGGACCACATGGACCAAATAACTCAAGCGGTTCTGGAGTTGATAATGGTGCTGGAGGATACAGTCAATTATCCAACTTAATTGGCGGAATACAAACCTACAATGCTGCTATTCTTGAATTTGATTTCATTCCTTATTCAGATACAGTTCGCTTTAAATATGTTTTTGGATCAGAGGAATATCCAGAGTATGTAGGATCGAACTTCAATGATGTATTTGCTTTCTTTATTACAGGACCTGGTGTAAGTTTTCAAAATATCGCCAAATTACCGAATGGAAGTCCAGTTGCTATTAATAATGTCAACAATGGTTCATCAAATGCTGGTCCATGTACCAATTGTAGTTATTACACTTACAATGGCGATGGAAACAACAGTCCTTATGATGGTAGCGCATTCTACATTCAATACGATGGTTTCACAAAAGTATTAGAGGCTGTATCAAAAGTTCAATGTGGTCAAACCTATCACCTAGTAATAGCCATTGCAGATGCTGGTGATGGAATCTTAGATTCAGGCATCTTTTTGGAAGCAAATAGTTTGACTTCAAAAGTTCCTGTTTCTGTTGATTATGCCATGTCTTATGATGCTTTCAACGATGGAGAAACAATGGCCGAAGGCTGTGTCAATACAACTGTTACTTTAACGCGTGGTTCCAATAATTCATCAGCAGCGTTAGTTGTTCCAATTACGGTAACAGGAACTGCAATCGAAGGTGTAGATTACACAGACATTCCAAATAGTGTCACTTTTGCTCCGGGTCAAACTCAAATTCAGTATACTTTCACCGCAATTTCGGATGGTTTAGCAGAAGGAATCGAAACAATCAATATGGTATTCCAAGTGCCTGATCCTTGTGGTGGTTCAAATCCTTTACAAATAGATTTAAACATCAATGACTTACAACCTGTTGCAGTAACTGTCGCGAGTTCCGATGTACTTTGCCCAGGACAATTGATTGAATTAATTGCCACGCCAACTGGAGGTGTTGGTCCATATACTTATGTATGGAGTACTGGTGAAACGACCAGCTCAATCTTTGTATCGCCAGCTAGCACACAAACGTATACAGTATCTGTAACAGATAATTGTTTAGGGGAAACCGCTTCTGGTTCTGGGACTGTAAATGTTCCTGTCTTTTTACCATTAACGATTGCAACAACTCCTGACATTGTTGAAATTTGTCCTTATATCCCTGCAACGTTGGTGGCAACACCTGCTGGAGGAGCTGGAAACTACAGTTATCTGTGGACAGATCAAGGTGGATCAACCATCGCAACTGCTGCTAATGTTACTGTGACACCTTCAACATCTACTTTTTATACCGTATTGGTAACCGATCAATGTGGCGAAACAGAAACTGCAACAATTAACTATACCATTACAAGTCCACCGCTTATTTTAACGATGTCTCCAGGAGTGACGGTTTGTCCGTATGAACCTGTAGTGATTAGTGTTACAGCAACAGGTGGCTATGGTCAGTATATTTATGCATGGCCACACTCTGGTGAAACAACAGCCTCTGTTACAGTGGCACCTGCAACAACAACAACCTATACAGTAATTGTATCGGATGAATGTCAGACATTTACTGTTACTGGTTCAACAACGGTTACGGTGATTAAACCAAATGCAGACTTTATCATATCAAGTCATACCTTGTTTGAAGATTTACCAATTACTTTCCAGAATTTGACATCAGGTGGTGTTTCTTATGAATGGACTTTTGGTGATGGACAACAATCAACAGATGTTCATCCAAATAACACGTATGATGTGCCAGGTACCTATTTGGTAACGTTGATTGCAACAAATGAAATTGGCTGTAAAGACACGGTTACGAAACCAATTACTATCATGGAAGAATATTGGGTCTACGTGCCAAATGCTTTTACACCAGATGGAAATCGGTTTAACAATGTATTCGATGCGAGTACAATTAATATCTCGAAACTCGATGTTTGGATCTACAACCGTTGGGGAGAAGTGGTGTTTCGTTCAGATAAAGTAGAATTTAATTGGGACGGAACCTATAAAGGACTTCCATGTCAAGACGGAACATACACCTATAAAATAGCTTATGTAACCCGTTCCAACATTGAAGAGACTATTTACGGTCACGTCAACTTATTGCGCTAATTTTCAAGAAAGAAGCTGCTTAATTTGCACCAATAATCTATCAATTATAATGACTTTGTTCTTCCTCCATCAACAGGAATGTTTATTCCATTGATATAACTAGCCGCAGGTGACGCTAAAAAGGCTACAGCTGCTGCAACTTCTTCAGGTTGAGCAATGCGATTCATTGGTGATTCTCCAGCCATTTCGTCAAAGATAGAACTTACCGAATCACCTGTTTTTTCTGATTTCACTTCAGCAATGCTTTGTAGACGAACGGTATTTGTTGCTCCAGGTAATACATTGTTGACAGTTATATTAAAAGGTCCTAATTCGGTAGCCAAGGTTTTACTCCAATTTCCAACTGCACCGCGAATCGTATTCGAAACACCTAAATTCGGAAGTGGTTGTTTGACACTTGTTGAGATAATATTAATAATGCGACCACCACCATTCTTCTTCATGGCTGGAACAACAGCTTGTACCAATAAATGATTGCACACTAAATGCTGATTAAAGGTTGAAATAAATTCAGAAATATCAGCATCAATGATAGGCCCACCTTTTGGACCACCTGTATTGTTAACTAAAATATCAATTTCATTTCCAGCTTGAGTAAAGGAAGCAAGTATTTCTTTTAAAGCACTCGGATTAGAAAAATCTGCTACCAGATAGTGGTGGTGTTGATTTGCATCACTTGGTAATTCGTTTAATACTGCTTGCAATTTTTCTTCATTTCGTGCCACAAGAACAATTGATGCACCCAATGTTGCTAATTCCATAGCAATCGCCTTACCGATCCCTTGTGTACTCCCGCACACCATGGCCGTTTTATTTTTTATACTTAATTCCACGTTGCGAAAATAGCGATTAATAATTGTTGGAGTAATTCAAAAAATAATTTTCATTCTAACAGCTTGTTAATAGCATATTTACGATTTGTTATTTCAAACTAGTTATTTGCTCAACGAAAGTCTATAAATAAAAAACTACAACTATATAATTTTTAATTAGTGTACTTTTGCTTTTTAATTATAAACATATAAACGCTTATTATGAGATTAAAACTACTCTTGATTGCGGTGTGTGGTTTCTTATCAAGTTTGGCAATTGCCCAAACAACGGTATCAACCAATCACACCAACAACAATGGTAATGGATCTGTAATATTTAATGTTCAAAATACCAATGCGTTTGACATTATTATTACGGGAGTCAATTGCCACTTAGGCACCAATGCCGCCAACAACGTTCAGTTGTTGTATCGTACAACCCCATTCAATGATTTAGCTGCTCCATGGGACGGTGGAGTCGTTGGTGCTGGTCAAAACGGTTGGATTTCTGCTGGAACAGTAATTGTCAATTCTAACACCGCAAATGGTGTTGTAACGGCATTAAGTTCATTGAGTTTAACGGTTCCAGCTGGTGCAACCTACCAATTAGGTATGGCTGCTAACACCATTCAATACATGACACTTGTAAGTGGTGGTGGGGCAAACATCAACACTTTTAGTGGTGGTGGTGTAAACCTCATTACTGGAGATGGTATCTCTTGGGGAGGAACTAATTACCCTGCAACACCTGCTAATTACCCTCGTGGGTTTATTGGTGGTATCACGTTCATTCCTGCAGTGCCTTGTACATCTCCTCCAGTAGCTGGAGCTGTAACTGCTGCAACAAATCCTATTTGTCCTTCAGTAAATAATACTTTAAGCATTACAGGTGGTACTGGTGGTACTGGACAAACTTACCAATGGCAATCTTCTTTAAATGGAACTACATTTTCAGATATCATTGGCGCAACTAGCTCTATCTATGTATCGAACATTGCAACGGCAACTTATTACCGTTTCTATACAACATGTAGTGGTTTAACAGATACTTCTGCTGCATTACAAGTTACAATGAGTCCGTTTACAAATTGTTATTGTAACAGTATTGCAGCAATTACTGCAGATGAGGAAATCTATAATGTAACAGTAAATGGAGGTTCAACTGATCCACTTTATGCAAATGCAAATGGGTGTACTACTGTTGCTCCAGGTCCTGGATCAATTTTAAGTAGGTATTCTAATTTCAAAACATTACCTGCAATTACATCAGCAGCTCCTGGCCAAACGATTAGTTTATCCATTATTCAAGATGAATGTGACGGCGCAACTTACTATGCTAATGGTATTGCTGTTTGGATCGATTATAACCAAAATGGATTGTTTACTGATCCAGGAGAACAAGTTTACGTAGATGCTGCAACTGCAACTGGCCCACGTACAATTACTTCTTCTTTTACAATTCCTATGACTGCTACTGTTGGAACGACAGCGATGCGTGTACTTTGTGTTGAAGGATCCGCTGGTGCAACATTACAGCCATGTATGACTTACAATTATGGTGAAACAGAAGATCACTTGATTACCATTCAATGTCCTGCTTTAGCTGGTGTTACCTCAATTGATGCTGGTGTTTGTTCTGGAAATACAGTTACTTTAAATGGTACTGCATCTAACGGATTAGCAACTATCTCATGGTGGGATGCTCCAGTAGGTGGAACTCAAGTTGGTGCCGGAACGAGCTATACTTCTGGTGCATTAACAATTGATACGAATTTCTATGTACAAGAAGATTTCGCTGGATGTCCTTCTAGTTTCCGTGATACCATTTCTGTAACTGTAACTGCTGTTGATGTTACATTGGCTCCAGTAAATGCTTCATGTAATGGTGGTGACAATGGTTCATTCACACAAACAGCTGTTGCTTGTGGAACTGCTCCATTCGATTACTCTGTTAATGGAGGGGCTTTTGGTCCTATTCCTACAAATTTAATTGCAGGTACTTACTCAGTAATTATTCGTGATGTTACGCTATCTCAAAGTGTTGCTTACCAAGTTATTATTACTGAACCAGTTGCTCCTACTTTAGGAAATGCTACCAACGTAACGTATTACAACGCAACTTTGGGTTGGACAACAGCTGGTGATGAAACTTCTTGGACTATTATATATGGCCCTGCTGGTTTTGATCCTGCAACTGCTGGAACGGTCGTTACTGGTGCTACAAACCCATACACACTTTCTGGTGTATTGACTGAAGACACAGCGTATGATTTCTATGTTCTTTCTGAGTGTGGACCCGTTGCTGATACTTCTGCTGCTTTCTCTTTCTCAACTGATCCAGGATTCTATACATACGACAATCAATGTGGACCTGCATTTGTAGACATCAGTACTTCAGGTACAGATCTTGCATTAACGGATGATTCAGAAGCTGGCGTAACTTTGCCTTGGCCTTGGAGTGTAAACGGAACAACTGTAAATACAATTACTGTTGGTAACAATGGTGGTGTATTATTCAATACACTTACAGGTTTTGTTGGATACACAGCTGCAGGTAATGGTTTCTTCCCTTTTGCACAAGATTTGAATACTGCAAATGTAGGTGGTGGTGTTTTCTACGAAAGTGTAGGTATCGCTCCTAACCGTCAGTTTATCATTATGTGGAAAGATCTTTCTCACTATACATTCCCTGTTGCGACAGATGGCGCAACATTTGAATTAATTGTTGAAGAAAGCGGTGATGTGTATTACATCTACAATGATGTGATGATGGGTAACCCAACATGGGATAATGGTGCTGATGCTGAAATCGCTGCGAACACTGCAAACGGAAACGTTGTTGTAAGCACGAACAATGCAACATACCTTGCATCAAACCAATGTGTACACTTGTACAATGAGTTATGTCCGAATCCAGTTGGTTTAACAACATTGGTATTTGCTGATGATGCAATCTTGGACTGGAACGCTGGTTTATATGGTGAAACAAACTGGACATTGATTTATGGTCCTGCTGGTTTTGATCCATTGACAAGTGGTACAACTCAAAATCTTGTTTCTTCTGA
>JAYSRF010000124.1:0-10964 GCA_043721195.1 Fluviicola sp.
GAAATACTGTTTTTAACTGATTTTTGGTAATAGTAGTTCTTTACGGCAAAGGTTTTTATTGAAATCCGAATCAATCCACCACTCACCGTTGATGCCCAAACAAATCCTTTTGGATCATAAACAATCCGAATAATGCGATTGCTACAGATTGTTTTTTTATCATCTGGATCGTGCTGGAAATGAATAAAGCGTTGACCATCAAAGCGATCAATTCCACTATTTGTTGCTATCCATAGAAAACCATTTTGATCATAGGCAACATCTACAACTTCGTTGGAAATCAACCCGTTTTCTTTGGTATAATTCACAACACCACGTTGCCCCAATACTAGTTGGGCAAAGAGCATGTAAATCAGCGTTAATCGTAGTTTCATAATCTGCCTTAAAATTGCATCTTTTTTTTCAACAGAAAACCCTATTTTCCCGATTGCTAAACTTGATTACTTCAATTGCGGGTTTGAGTGATTGATTCTCCTTTATAGATAGACAGATTATAAGAACATAAAAAGCATTGACAGAAACCAATAAAAATAGGACGAAATCCAACAATCTGTTTACACTAGACCAAATTCACGAAGCATTAATAATGGTAAAAAGCGGTGCTGACAGAAGAACAATCTATTACGGGATAAATAATTTTGCTGTTGAAGGAGCAAGTATTTAGTGAATGAAATGACCAAATAATCTGTTTTCTAATCGAATTTGATTGCAAAAAACCACCGTTCAATCAATAAAATTAATATTTGGTACAATTTTCGCTAAAAGATCGCAACTTTGACACAATTAATTCGTTTATAAAACGTGCCCAAATTTATACGCTATATAATTGTATTACTGTTCTTTCAGACGACAGGACACGCTTCTCATATAATTGGGGGTGAAATGTACTATACGTATTTGGGAAACAATCAATATCAAGTCTATATTGCTCTATACCGTGATTGCGCTTCAACTGGTGCTCAATATGATGATCCACTCAGTTTAGGGATTTTTGATGGTGGGAACAATTTAGTAGCAGAAATCAGCATTCCGTTTCCTGGAAGTACCATTCTTCCCGTTATTTTCGATAATCCATGTGTGACAGCCCCTTCTGGGATTTGCGCTGAACGAGCCATTTATACAACTGTGATTACCCTTCCACCATCTGCTGCTGGATATACACTTTCCTATCAACGTTGCTGTAGAGGTCCAAATGTGACGAATCTTAATAATCCAGATGATACTGGATTAACACTTGAAACGCATATTACAGGCACCAATTCCAATGCATTGGTCAACAGTACTCCACGTTTCACGAATTATCCGCCATTGGTCATTTGTAACAATGAAAATTTATATTTTGACCACAGTGCAACTGACCTTGATGGAGATTTGTTAACGTATGAATTAGTGACTCCAAATGCTGGTGCAAATTCCATTAATCCGCAACCTTCTCCTCCACCCGCTCCTGGTTATGCAGATGTGAGCTGGGCAGGAGGTTATAACGCCGCCGCACCATTAGGTCCTGGATCAACAACTACAATTAATCCAGTCACCGGCGAATTGTTTGTAGACGCATCAGCTTTGGGATTATATGTTGTTGGAATTCGCGTAAATGAATACAGAAACGGCGTTTTAATCGCGTCAACAACACGTGATTTCTTATTTAGAGTTGTCAATTGCATTATTCAATTACAAGCCAATGTTACTCCTCAAGAGCAAACCCCTGGCTTTGTTTCCTATTGTGATGGATTGACCTTTACGTTTGAAAATCAAAGTTTTGGAGGACAATTTTACGAATGGGATTTTGGTGTTGCAGGAACAAACACGGATGTAAGTACCGCATTTGAACCTACATTTACGTTTCCTGTTTCGGGGATTTATAACGTGCGACTGGTTGTCAATCCTGGTTGGCCATGTACTGATACTACCTTCATGACCGTCAATGTTAACAATGTATTGGATGTCGATTTCACGTTCAACGATTCACTTTGTTTCTTTAACAACAGTGTCAACTTCACGGCTATTGTGAATGGTCCTCCAAATTCTGTATTAACGTGGGATTTTGGTCCAAATGCATCTATTCCTACAGCCACTGGCACTCAGGTGAATGGTGTGAATTTCAGTACAACAACTGGGAATGTCGTAAAACTCGTTGGAGTATTTAATGTGTGTTCAGATAGTATTACACATCCCGTTTTTATTTTCCCAGAACCAGTTGCTCAATTTAGCTTACCAACGGATTATGAATGTTTGGGCTTGACACAATCGTTTACGAACAATTCAACTGGTTCTACAAGCTATAGTTGGGATTTTGGTGTCCCCGGAACGAATACGGATGTGAGCACTGCAACAAATCCAACATTTACCTTCCCAGCAGCAGGAACTTATTTGATTACGCTGGTTGCCGAAATAATCCCCGGATGTTTTGATACCTATCAACAATCATTTACGGTATATGAACCACTGGTTGTTTCGTTTACACATACAGATTCAATGTGCATTACCAATAATAGTTTTGACTTTTTCGGGACTGTTACTGGGCCATCCATTACGACTTATTCATGGAATTTCGGAGCAAATGCTTTACCAACTTCAGCTACAACGTTGAATGTTTCGAACGTCGTATATGATCAACCGGGTGTGTTTCCAGTAACACTTTCGGCAAGTTTCCTAGATTGTATTTCATCTACAAGTTCTACTATAAAAGTATTCAAAGAACCAACGATTGGTTTCGGGTTAAAACCTGGTATACAATGTGTTCCTTATACTGCTTATTTTGTTGATTCAAGTTCGGCTGATACTGAAATCTTCTATTCATGGGATTTTGGAGATGGCGGAACGTCTACGTTGCAAAACCCATCACATGTTTATACCGTTCCTGGGCAATATGTTGTGACACTTCAAATAAACACTGTTGAAGGTTGTGTAGAAACGCTAGTTCTATCCAAAAATAATTTGATTAATGTTCACCCAACTCCTGTGGCTGGGTTTAATGTTGATCCAAAGAAAACAGATATTTGTCATGCTCAAATTACCTTTACTGATCAATCTCAAGGTACCATTTCTGTTTGGTATGACTTTGATGATGAAGGAACATATTCAGCGGAAGACAATCCCGTTTACAACTACACAACGGATGGAATGCACTACCCTATTCAAATTGCCTTAAACGAATTTGGATGTAAAGACACCAGCAGAAATAGCTTGTACATTGAACCATTTACAGTATTTATTCCAAACACGTTTACACCAGACGGAAATGAATTCAACAATGATTTTTCCGCAGTTGTTGCGCTCGATGCCGTTGAATGGGAAATGCGCATTTTTAATCGTTGGGGAGAATTAGTTTATCAATCAAACGAACAAGATGCCGAATGGGATGGCACTTATAAAGGACTGATGGCACCTTCTGGCATGTACACGTATCGTGTTCGTTACATTCCTTGTTCTGGAGGCGAAGAATGGGAGGAAATTACAGGACATGTAAATGTCTTGCGATAAAACGTTCTTGAAATAAGACAATATCCTTATATTTGAAGGCAATTGACACTAAAAGTCATTTGAAAACAGACATTCATGATTAAGGCATTTTATCGATTTTTATCTCCAAAGTTTCAAACTGTATTTTTAGATTATAAAGTTCAATTCGCTCCGCGATATGGTCATGGAAAACCACCTCATCAAGGATTATACGACGTGATCGCAGCAGGAAATGAAACGTATCAATCATTCCTTGAACAAACGCTGAATTATTGTGCTACTTTGCAAGAAATTCTACCGACTGATCAAGAAAAAAATGCCAACAATCCTGCCTGGAACAATGGTTTTTTACCTGGATTGGATATTGTCGCAATTTATTCAATGCTAGCCATTCACCAGCCGAAAAAATACATTGAAGTCGGTTCTGGAAACTCAACAAAAGTTGCATACAAAGCCAAAACTGATCAAGGACTTTCAACACAAATCATTTCTATTGATCCTTATCCGCGAGCAGAGATTGATCATTTAGCTGATAAAGTCATTCGCAAACCGTTTGAAGAAGTTGGCTATGAAGAAATTCTAGCATTGGAGGCAAACGACATTCTTTTCATTGACAACTCACATCGTGTACTTCCCAATTCAGATGCAACTGTCTTTTTTCTTGAGATTTTACCTCGCTTAAAGAAAGGTGTTATTGTTCATATACACGATATTTATTTGCCTTACGATTACCCACAATTCATGTGTGATCGTGCTTATTCGGAACAATACATGTTGGCGGCTTTTGTGCTTGCAAATCCTGAAAAATACCGTACGATTTTACCGAATTACTACATTTCTGAAAACAAAGAACTGAGCTCGATTCTTGAACCACTTTGGAATCATGTGAATTTAAAAAATGTAGAGCGGCATGGTGGATCTTATTGGCTGCAGATAAGTTGATTCGTTTTTTTAGTTTTTTAGTTACTGAGTTACTCAGTTTTTGAGTTAATTATCCAAAAGAACTAAATTAACATGTTCGATAACTCAAAAAAGGAACGAACTAAAAAAACTCAAGAAACTCAAGAACTCTGAATCATCCCAACTTACTAGCCATTGTCCATCCAATTATTGTTGCTCGCTCTTTTGCTAATTGTGCTTTCTCTCCTTCAAATAATTGATCAACTGTTTGGTGAAATAAAGCTACCCAACGATCAAACAACACTTTGGTCAATTTCATTCCAACATGTTTGTCTGTAACGTTGGTTGTATAACCTGTTTCATCCAATAACACAAAACTCCAGAAGTGAACAATTTTAGGTAAATGCTCCACAAAATTGAGGTGTGCAAAAAACGGTGCTAGCTGTTCGTCTTTTAATAGTATTGAATAGAACGTATCTACTAATAATTCAACGTCTTGTTTGGTTTCGATCGTTTTCATTGGATTAAAATTCTATTCAAAGTTAAGCATCTTCATCGCACCAATTTATGATAAACATCATATTCGGTATTTACTTTTTGGAATTCCTGACATTATAGGTTAGAAACGATAAATCTAATCTCATGAAAAACCTCATTTTAGTAACTAGCCTACTCATTATCAAATTAATTGGATATGGTCAGTCAGCAAGTACACACCTTGAAAGCCTTGTCAAGTATTCCATGCCCAATGAAAATTGCATGCAAATTCCATCATCTTTTGCAAACAAAAAAGTTGATTCAAAATTAAAGTTACCCTTTACAGGAGAAAAAAAGATTACACAAATCGACCTTGTGTATACGCGTTACAAAACAAACCCTCAATTTGATCAAGTAAAACTCAATGAAGCGCGTATTGTGCAACTCAAAAACAAGTATCCTCAACTTGTAGCCGACAATCCACAATGGAATTGGATCGAACAAACGGGAGCTACAACTGCTGAGGAAGGTAAAGACTACTTTCATGGTTTCGTGATTCATTATGTTGATCCTGCGCCTTTTCACGAATTAAAAACTTTTTTGAATGATCAAGGAAATCCCCCAAATAAAATAGTAGTTGACAATAAAAAAGGGGGCGATTTTACTCAAACATCTGGCAGTATTTTACACGTACCAGCCAATTGCGTCATCTATAAAAATGGTAAACCTGTCGTTGGTTCTTATGATTTGGAATACACGGAATACCGAAATGCGGCAGAAATTGCTTTTTCTGGACTTCCCATGACGTATTCAGATCAACAGGAAAATTACAACTTCAACTCTATGGGGATGTATGAAATTCGTGGTTCTCAAAATGGAATAGAATTGGAATTAACGAAGCCTATCATTGTTGATTTTAATTGTACTGAAATTGGGAATGATGTAAGCTTTTTTGAATTGAATGATCAATCAGGAGAATGGAAAAAAAACCAACCAATTGTATTTGGTAACGAGCTAAAATCAACCAACCGATTAGTTACATCGAGCGAAATTCAAACAAAATTCATGACTAATCCTAGTACAAAAGCAACAATTGAAACCACTCATGGACCAACTAAATCGATCTCAACCTTTTCAGAAACTGCTTGGAATTATTACCTAGAACTAAAAAAAAACAACCCCAAATTCGTAGAACTTGCTGTAATAAATGAAGATACTGAAAAAAGACAAGTAGAAGTTTGGAAAGAATCTGCAAATGAGTTGACGCAAAAAATATTGGAAATTCAAACACAATTTCCTTTAATGGAAGCACTAATGAAAAATGACCTTGGTAGCACTTTATTAGCCGATGGTTCACGTGATCCAGGTCACACCTACCCAGCATTGGTGAAGGGATTGAATTCCCCTTCATTTGGTGTCTACAATTGTGATCAAATTTTTCGGATTGGTGAACAAATAAGCCTTCGCCCAACTTATATTGATGGTGAAACGGGTAAAGAAATAACTGGAGCAAAAGTAGCCTGTGTGATCAATTTGAAAATAAATGGATCGTTCAGTTTTGATCCTCGGCAACTCAATTATAACCCAAATGCTCAAAATGTTATTCTATTATTTGCTTCTGATAATAGAATTTATGCCCTATCAGATTCACAATTAAAAGCCCTTCATAATACGTCTGGAAAGGCAACTTTAGCAATGACAAATATTACTGCCACTGTTAAAACATCAGACGATCTAAAAAATTACCTTGGCCTATAATCAACATGTCAAGTAGGAGTGATTCAAGTTACCTAACCAGTGCCAAAAAAAGAGCTGATTATTTTTTACGTTGGCTCTTTTTTTGCCCTCTTTGTCTCACACTCTTCCTCGCACCGTTGATTTTCTAATCTATCAGCTTTTTTTGAGTTGCGAGTGTGAGGAATTGAGTAAAGAGGATTTCTAATCTTGCAATTAACAATTAGCTCTCGTTCAAAATGAGCATATTAAGTTGGAATCTTAATGATACTTTATCATATTCAATTTCCAAAAATTTAGTTACTTAAAATCGAGTTTAATTTCATTTCTGATGAGATAAACATCCACAATAATTCTGGAAACCAAATCAAGGGTAATTTCATTGGAGGAAATCAATAATTTGTAGTTGACCTTATTGTTTTCCCCTGTATATTTCTCGATCAATCGCATCTCTAGCATGACTTTACGAACCAAAATCTTTCCTCCGTATCCGTATTTGAATGAATTGTTGTTGATTTCACTCTTCCTAGATGCAAGTCTGTTGAGCATATTCAATGTCTTGTTGAAGTATTTTTTGAATTGTTTAATTCGAACTTTTGAGACTTCTTCGCCATGTAAAATAGTGGCTGTATAGCTCGCTATTTCATTTAATTGAGCCAAAAATGCTTTTCGTTCTTCAACGCTTTGTTCCATGGAGTTCTTATTGCTTCCTCATTTCGAGTAAAGTGCAAAGTTATTCGCATTTCTCATTCGTTTACCTTAAGTATTTGGACATTTATTTTTTTGCTTATTTCATAGAAACCCCAACAAGGAAAATACTCTAACAACCTGAATACTTGATTCCACAAGTGAAAACGTTTTTTTCTTTCGTACTTTAATTGAATTATGAACTAAAATTTAAAGTCGAACTCTCAAGTTATAAAGTTAAATTTGTGATTCAGATGAAGTATAAACTTTGCATTTTATTAATTGGTTTATTTCATCTAGATGCTTTCTCAGGTCTTTCTCCCGAAAATCAGCACATCATTGATTCTTTATACCCGATTGCGACCAATCAAAATAATTCAATAGAAACACGTTTCAAAGCTTACAACAGGTGTTGTTGGACTTCTGCATACCAAGATTATAATCTTTGCCTCAAGATTAGCTCTGAGTATTACGAACTAACGTTAAAGCATCAAGATGCGGAAAGACAGATTATTGCCTTGCATTTTAAAGGTTACACGACTATGATGTTGGGGGAACTGGATGTATCTGAAACATTTTTTGAATCGGCATTACATCTTTCCAAGCAAAACGACTTATTTGCCAAAACAGCTGAGGCTTACGGAGATTTAGGAAATCTCATGATTAAAAAAGGCGATGTACAATCAGCTTTAACCTACCATTTACAGAGCGATAGCATTGCTGAAAAACATGATTTACAGGTCGCTAGAGCGAGAGCAAAGATCAACCTTGGAGAAATTTACGAGAATAAAGGTGAATATAAAAAAAGTCTGTATTTCTTCAAAGTAGCCTTAGCTATTTGCGAAAAGAATTTTTTTGGAGGTTACAAATCTTCGATCCATGAAAAATTAGGTGATGTTAATTGTTCCATAAAGGAATTCGATAAAGCAAAGGAAGAGTACCATTTAGCGCTTTATTTCTCGAAAAAAAATATTAATGCGAGCCGGCAAATAAGCACAATGCAGAAATTAGGCAATCTGCATTTTGATTTAACGCAGTTGGACAGTGCATTTTATTACTATGAATTCGCTCTTGATCTATCGAGAAAAAACAAAATAATTGATTTTGAGGCTTCGCTTCTAGGATCATACGCACAGTATTATATGGCTAAAGGTGACTTGAAAAAAGCAAGAATTAAAATTGAGGAGTCCCTTCAACTGTATCGTACTTTCGAGTTATTCGAAGGAAAGGAAGATACTTATTTCTATGCCGGAGAAATTTATTATAAATTAGGATTGCAAAACCTAAGTTGTGAATCCTTTCTCCAAAGTTTTCAATTAGCTGATAAATCTGACAATTTATTGATTCAAGAAAAATCGTGTCAATTATTAGCCAAATTGTATAAAGACATTGGTCAATATAAAAAATCCGTTGACTTTTTTGAAAAGTATCTTTCATTCAGAGATAAACGACGAGGGCAGGATGAAGTCAATGAAGTATTGCGATTTAATATTCAATCTGAATTCCTACAGATCAACATTGCTGACAGCCTCAATAGACAGCAAGAAGTGGAGTTGTTGAATTTAGAACACAAGCAGTTTAAAGAAAAAGAAAGCACTAAATCATTGCTGTTGTACATTGGTACAGGAGTATTGTTACTTGTTTTGGGATTTACACTCTATTCTTTATTGAGAAGAAGAAAACGAGCAAGTATATTAAACCAAAAGAATAAACTTATAACGGAGGCTCTCCATTCCAAGGAAATCCTTCTTAAAGAAGTTCATCACCGGGTTAAGAATAATATGCAAGTAGTTTCTTCCTTGCTTTTCCTTAAATCCAGAAGCACGGAGAATGAATCTGCTAAATCTGCTTTAATCGATAGTCAGAAGCGAATCGATTCTATGCTTTTGGTACATCAAAAAATGTATCGTGACAACAATTTTGAGGAAATTGAAATCGTTGAATATGCACAAGACATGTTTCGCATGTTACTTGAACCTATTAGAGGAGAATACGACGAGTTTAAAATTGAGGGAGCCAAAGAGGTATTATTGAATGTTGAAAAAGCACAAGCACTTGGATTCATTATTCACGAATTGATTACGAATAGCATTAAATATGCATGGCCGAATAGCGGAGTGAAATCTATCCTTCTTGCTTTTGAAGAATTCGAAGGTGACTTGAGTATTACCTATCGAGATAATGGAATTGGATTATCAAAAGAAATCGATCTTAGTACGTTGAAATCATTTGGGATGAAAATGATAAACTCACTCATTACAAATCAATTAGGCGGAGTAATCGCTGTCGAAAAAAAAGAAGGTTTGAGTTTGAAAATGACGTTTGCAAAATGATACAACGAAAAGTATTAATTGTGGAAGATGATTTCTTCATAGCAGAACAGCTCAATGTTATTTTGACTGATCTAGGATACTATGTTGTGGGTGTGGCTACGACAAAAGAAATAGCCATTGAACTCATTGATCTGAATCTTCCAGACATCGTACTTTTGGATATTAAAATGCATGGCGTTAACCAAGGATTTGCAATAGCGCATTATCTCAATCAATTTTCAAAAATTCCGTTCATTTTTATTACTTCATTCTCTGATAAAACTACAGTTGCAGAGGCTTCTTTATTAAGACCAATAGCTTACATCGTAAAACCATTTAACGAAAGTGACATTTACACTACATTGGAAATTGCCTTTTCAAATATTGAAAACAAAAAGCAGTTTCTGACGCTCAACGCTGATTCTGGTAAATTCAATATTCCATTGAAAGAAATTCTTTGGATTAAATCCGACGATAAGTACTTGGAGATACAGACCAATGTTAAGAAATACCTGCATCGGTCTACGTTAAGTGATGTGTCCAATTTGTTAAATCCTTATACCTTTTGTCGTGTACATCGATCCTACATTATCAATTTAGATCACGTTACTTATTTCAAAGGAAATCGACTCAAAATAGACCAGATTGAAATACCGATTTCGCGCTCTTTTTTAGCTGAGTTCAAACTGAAATTCGAGCAACTATGAGTTGTATCATCTTCGATTTCTGTTATTGAATAGGGCAAAAACAAATCGTTTTAATGTCTTAAAAACGTCACCTACGACACGAGAAGTGTCACTCACGACATTTTTAGTTCAGCAAAAAAACAATTGAGTAACGTTACATCAATTATTAATAAATTGAGTACAATGAGGAAACATGTATTGACTTATTGTTCAATCTTCGTTCTTACTGCTGTGAATGCTCAAGAGGTCATTTCGACCCAAGGAGATTCTTATTCTAATGCAAACGGGAGCATCGATTGTACAATAGGTGAAGTCGTAATTAACACCTACTCTGATGGGAGTAATGATATTACACAAGGATTTCATCAAACTAACTGGAACTTCTTAGGAATTGAGGTTGTTGATCCTGAATATGACGTAACCATTTTTCCTAATCCAACACAAGATTTGTTGACTATCAGGACAAAACTATTCGAGCAAGTTCTCTGCCAGTTTTATGATGCGCAAGGTAAACTTGTTTTGCAGAAAATTCTTACTTCAGAACAAACGGCTATTCCTGTGAGCCAATTGACACCTGGTAATTATTCATTGACCTTGAACAACGGAACACAAATCGTCACAACAATTAAACTTATTAAAACGCATTAGCATGAAGAAATTATTACTCTCTATTATTACAATCATCGCCATCTCCACAGGCTCATTT
>JAYSRF010000125.1:0-4072 GCA_043721195.1 Fluviicola sp.
CAATCACTGGATTTCGATAGGGAGTCCAATCTTCGTTGTTAAACGGAGAATAGAAAAAACCACCAACTGTATGAGTCGAGGTGACCCCACAACTATCGAGTAAATGATAAACATCTGAGATATTGTAATTGTATAAGGGAGCTTGTTTTTTATTCCGTGGGTCAATTTGCATAATGCCACTTGTGTAAAATGTTTCTAATAAATCGGAAGGATTTGTGGCAGCATCTTCCCAGCGGAGCGCACCTAAAACAAATTTAGAGCATGTTTGAAAGTTCCATTTTCCATTGATTGACTGCATTTTATCTAAAATGATCAGCAGCGAATCGCGCGCACCAATGTACGCAAGAGAATCGGTATCCCATGTCTCTCCAACCATCTCATTATGGGTGCCGAGGTTGATGTATAATTTAGGCGTTTGAGAAAATGACATCGAATGAAAAAACACCAATAATAAAGTCAATAAGAGATTCGTTTTCATAGTAGAAGTTTTATGAAAGATAAAAAAAAAATAAATCAAAAAAAACTAGTTTGAAATAAATGGTTGAAGCAAATAATTCGCTACTTTGGCGCATATCATGATAGCAAGAGACGTAATTACAGACGAGATACCGCCGTTGATTCATAGTGACTCCGGTGAGAAGGCATTGCGCTGGATGGAAGAGTTTAAAGTTTCCCATTTGCCAGTGTTAAAAAATGGAAATTTTGTTGGTTTGATTTCTGAAACAGAAATTTTAGACCGAAAAGATTTAGATCAGCCACTGGATGTGTTGTTTGATCATCTTCCCCGACCGTATGTGCTTGATAATGTGCATGTATTTGAAGTGCTTTCCAAGATGGCTGAACACCGTATTTCTGTGTTGCCAATTTTAGATCAACAAGAAAATTACATTGGTTGCACGAGTGTACATCAATTGATGTGTATGATCGCAAATACGGGAAGCATTAAAGAAATAGGAGGGATTATTGTGGTCGAAATGAATCGTGTTGATTATTCAATGGTTCAAATTGCACAAATTGTAGAAGGCAATAATGCGAAAATTTTGAGTTCGTATATTATGTCTACGCCAGATTCAACCAAAATTGAGGTAACGCTAAAAATCAATGAAGTTGATTTGGGACGTATTATTCGTTCGTTTGAACGCTACGACATAGTTGTGAAAGCTAGTTATCAGCGAAGTTCAGATCAAGATGATTTGCAATTTCGTTATGATGCTTTGATGAATTACCTCAATATCTAGCACATGCGAGTTGCAGTTTACGGTAAAAAAGTAACCAAGCAAAACATTCCTGTTTTTCAGCAGTTTTTGTCATTGATCGCTCAATATGGTTGGAAGCCAGTTATTGAAAAAAAGTTGCGCGAACAATTGATACAAAAAGCAGGTTGGGGTGGCGATTCCGAGCAATTTGAATCGAGTCAAGACTTCAAAACGGGGATCGATATAGCATTCAGTATAGGTGGTGATGGTACCTTTCTCAAAACAGTATCCTATATCCGGGATAGTCAAGTCCCCATTTTAGGAATTAATACTGGTCGATTAGGCTTTTTGGCCAATGTAGGAAGTGAATTTTTGGAAGAAGCCATGGAATTGGTTCAGAAAAAACAGTTTGAATATCAATTGCGTTCTCTTTTACGGGTAGAAACAGATAAACAATTGTTTGGAGAAGAAAATGTTGCACTGAACGAGTTAACAGTTCATAAAAAAGATACTTCTTCAATGATAACGGTTCATGCTTATTTAGACAATAAATACTTGAACTCGTATTGGGCTGATGGCTTAATCGTTTCTACGCCAACCGGTTCAACTGCTTACAGCTTGAGTTGTGGCGGACCAATTATTACACCTGGATGTCAAGTTCATATTCTAACTCCAATTGCCCCGCATAACTTAAATGTACGACCAATGGTTGTGCCAGATGCGTTACCGGTGCGCTTATCAGTAGAAGGTCGAGAACGAAATTATTTAATTAGTTTAGACGGTCAGTCAAAAAGTTTGAAACAAGGTGAAGAAGTTGTGATCCATAAAGCTGATTACATGATAAATGTGATTAAATTTGAGGACAATAACTTTTTGGATACAATCCGCAATAAAATGTTGTGGGGAATTGACAGGAGGAATTGAACTACTACAAAAAAAAGGAATTATGAAGTCGAAGCGCATTTCACTGGCAGATATTGCAGAAAGTTTAAGTATTTCTAAGTCGACAGTGTCGTTTGTTCTCAATGGAAAAGGAAAGCAGTTTAATATCAGTCCGAAAACACAACAACTGATTTTAGATAAAGCCAAAGAACTGAACTATGTTCCAAATTTTTTCGCAAAAGGACTTCGAGAAGGTAAAACACAAACAATTGGTTTGGTTTTAGCAGATATTTCCAACCCATTTTATTCTGAATTGAGTAAGGCGATTCAAGAAACACTCTATGCGAAAGGTTATAGTTTGTTTATTGTTAGTACGAATGACGATGCAGGAATGGAAATCAAGCTCATGCGCGATTTAATTCTTCGTTCAGTTGATGCGTTGATTATTGCTCCTTGTAATGGGATCCCAGAACTAAAACCCGTTTTAGATGAAACTCCGATTCCAGTTGTTTTTGTGGATAGAATAGGTGATGAATTTGCTGATTTTGTTGGAATTGACAATGCGAGGGAATCGGGTAAACTCATTGAATTATTTTCAGTAAAACCGAAAAAAGTTGGAATTATTCATCCAATAGCTTCTGAAGTAATGACGATCCGCTTGCGTATTGAAGGGGCAATTGAAGCGTGTAATGAACGCGGAATTCCATATGAATTGTTGTGTATTTCTGAAGATCCAGATAAAGCGAATGCTCAAATCAGTGAATTCATGCAAAAGGGTGTCGATTCGTTGGTGCCTTTAAATAATAAGGTCGCTTTATCAACACTTGCAGCGCTAAAACGCTTGAATATTGCAATTCCAGGTCAAGTAAGAATGATTTCCTTTGATGATAGCGAAGCATTTTCGTATTTCGCGCCACCTATCACCGCTTTACGCCAACCAATCAAACAGATTGGAGTAGAAACAGTTGCGCGATTATTGGATCGATTAAAAGAATCTACTGAACAACGCAAGCATTTGATGATGGAATGTTTGTTTATTGAACGTGCTTCGCATTAATTACTACTCATAAATCCCTTGATGAAAACGAAGTAGTTGTTTGATTACGACAAGATTCATTTGTGTTTTCATTTTTTTCGTTTGTTTAAGCAAAGTCGCATTATATGCACATTCTCGGGATCCATTTGTGTAAGCAAGTTCGGGATATTACGAACAGGTTAGGAAGATTATAATATCCCGTTCGGTTTAGCAAAACCGCAAAATATGCGCATACTATCGGAATCACATTCGTGTAAGCAAGTTCGGGATATTACGAACAGGTTGCAAGATTGTAATATCCAGTCTAATGAAGGAAGATTGTAATATCCCTTTCGCTGCAGGAAAATCGCAATATCCGGTCTAGTGAATGAAGATCGCAATATTACGTCCAAGTAAGCAAGATCATAATATCTAGTTCAGTGAAGGAAGATCGCAATACTTGTCCGCCACGGCTGATCCCGTTCGCCTTAGGAAGATCATAATATCCAGTCTAGTGAATGAAGATCGTAATCCAGCCACGGCGGACACGTATCACGTTCGTGATTGCAAGATCATAATATTTAGTTTAGTGAATGAAGATCGCAATATCACGTTCGGTTTAGCAAAATCGCAAAATATGCACATTCTCGGGATCCATTCGTGTAAGCAAGTTCGGGATATTACGAACACATTAGCAAGGTCGTATTATATGCACATACTATCCGGAATTATATTTGTGTATGCAAGTTCGGGATATTACGAACAGGTTAGGAAGATTATAATATCCCGTTCGCTAAAGGAAGATCGCAATATCCTGTTTGTCTTAGCAAGATTGTAATATCCAGTCTAGCGAAAGAAGATTGTAATATCTAGTCTAGCGAAGGGAGATCGCAATATCACGTTCGGTTTAGCAAAATCGCAAAATATGCACATTCTCGGGATCCATTCGTGTAAGCAAGTTCGGGATATTACGTACACC
>JAYSRF010000126.1:0-34175 GCA_043721195.1 Fluviicola sp.
AAATTTTGTCACAGATTTCGAATGGAGAATCAAGGAAACTATTGGTAGTAACCAAAATCGTCAATTTAGAAGTAGGAAAACGCCTGTATTGTGTTAAGTACTCACCCCAACCACCAGAATGTTCAACAACTGGTTTACCTCTGTAATTTTTCAAAATCAATCCACCACCGTAATGGCAAGAAGAACCATCGTTTAACGCGAATACTTTTTCCATTTTAGCAATCACAAACGAGCGGTCAATGCCTTGTTCATGTTTGTAAAATAGTTCATCCCATTTCGTTAAATCTTCCAATGATGAAAAGATTCCCGTTGCTCCAATAACATCTCTATAAGGCTTACTTTTTGAAGCTTTGGTTTTGCATTTGTTTAAGGTGTAATCACGCGTTCCATCTGCCTGTTCATTCAAAACGCCTTCATTCACAAATGTGTGAGACATGTGCAATGGGTCAAATAGCTCATGTTGTAAAAAATCAGCGTATGATTGTTTTGAAACTCCTTCAATGATCTTAGCTAGCAACATGTAGCCCGTATTCGAATAACAAAACTGCTCTCCAGGTAAAAAATTAAGTTCACGGTGTTTACTAAGAAAAGAGATCATTTCATCGTATTGCAGGTTGTGACTTGTTGATTTATTCAATAATGAAAGAAATTCAGGGTAATCACGCAAACCACTTGTATGCGCAAGTAGATGTTTCAGTGTAATGGGGTAGCCAAAATTTGGTAATTCTGGAAGGTACGTATGCACTTCCTCTGCAGTATTCAGTAATCCACGTTCTTCCAACAAATAAATGCAATATGCCGTAAATTGTTTACTAATGGAGGCAATATTTACAATAGAGGAGGAGGTGATCGGAATTTGCTGGTGAATATTTGCAAATCCACATTGACCTTCATAAATGATTTCATTGTTTTTTAATACTCTTACAGCAAAACCAGGAAGTTGCTCACGGTTGCATTTAAGAAGAAGTGAGTCGAGTTGTTGTGTCACCATTCCTTGTCCGAAGCATATAGGTGAACAATACCCAATTGCGATCAATAGAAAACAGGATGATAGCCACTTAGACATACTGCAAAAACGAGTTAATGAAATGAATATTGTTTAACTAACAGATGGATGCAATTTCATAGGACTAAAAATAGGATTTATCCCTGATTTGTTATGATTTATACCAAAACTCTGTTTTAGTTTAACTATAATTCATCCCGTAATATTGCGAAATTACGGAGTGTATATTGTTGTGAAACAGCTATTTATGATCGGATTAAGGTTGGTGATTAGAAATTTCTATTCGTTTGTTGTGTAACAATTAATCACAAAAAAACCGTCCTAATTACTTAAGACGGTTTCAATAGGGAGAATTGAAGTATTTAATATTCATCTTCATTGAACAAGAAGTCATCTTTTGACGGATAATCAGGCCAAATTTCTTCGATACTTTCGTATACATCGCCTTCGTCTTCTAAATCTTGTAAATTTTCTACCACTTCCAATGGAGCTCCTGCACGAATTGCAAAATCAATTAATTCGTCTTTTGATGCAGGCCATGGAGCGTCCTCCAAATATGATGCTAATTCTAGTGTCCAGTACATCTTTTAAAAGTGTTATTGTTGTTTATTTGCGCAAAAATAATCTTATTTTCAAAAAATCCAAGTTTTTACTTCATGAAACAGAAAATTGTTTTTCTTGATTTTTTAAATTACTGGAAATCAATTGCTTCTTGGTTTCCATGGAATTTCCTCTGCTCCTAAATCTTTGGTTAGTTTTCGTGAAAGCATAAAGAGGTAATCACTTAAACGATTCATGTAGGAACTGATTAATTCTTCAACTGGTTCATTTTCTGATAAATGAGAGACCAATCGTTCTGCTCTTCGGCATACACAACGTGCAATATGGCAGTGAGAAACACTCGGATGACCACCTGGAAGAACGAAAAATTTCATTGGTTCTAACTCCGCATCCATTGCATCGATCTGGTTTTCCAGAAATGTTACATCAGCAGCGAATAGATTCGGTAATTCCATTTTGGATTTTACAGGATCAGCCGCCAAATGCGATCCAATGGTAAATAAACGATCCTGAATTTCTAATAAATCCGCAATTATTGCAGGATCTGGAATCAAATCACGGAGTAAACCGATATAACTGTTGAGTTCGTCTACTGTGCCATACGATTCAATGCGAATATGATGTTTGGGTAATCGGGTCCCGCCAATGAGTCCAGTGGTACCGCTATCGCCTTTTTTGGTGTAAATTTTCATGGGCTAAATATAACGAGTAAATAGAAAATAAGGAATTGTCAGTATAAAATGCGTTGTTTAAAGTGCAACAAAAAACATCAGATAAAAGGTGTTTTGAAAATTTTCGGGCGGATTACAAAATGCTCTTTTGTTTGTTGTGGTCTTCGCCAAACCAATCCTATTCTTCCCAAATCAATGGTTACATGAAAACGGTCATCTTTCACCACTTTTTGCCAAGCATCCCACATGTCATCACTCCAACGAATATCGTCCAGAATGAACACTGTTTCATCCGTCGCTTGCAGTTGTAGTTGGTCCAAGTAGCGCAATGTAGCTTCACCATTGTGATGTCCATCCAGAAAAATGAGATCGTATTGCGTAAATGCGGGTTGCTCTAAAAATTCATCAAATGACGCATTGATGGTTGTAATGCCATTCAAATTCCAATAATCAAATGACTGACATGCCTTGGATAAAGTATTGGAACAGCCTTCCACAGTCATTATATGCGCATCTGGGAATCCTTTTTTCAAGTGAACCGTTCCGATTCCAAGCGAAGTACCAAACTCGAGTATGGAAGTTGGTTTAAAGTAGTGTGCCAATTGGAATAAAATAGCACCGTAAATCCCTTTACTCGAACTTACACGAAGCAATTGTTTTTTTGTTCGGGTTTGTTGTAATTGCTTAGAACCAGCTCCCAGATCAGTGATAGCAAAGGGTTCCGTATCGGTGTTTAATTCAGCGTACCACTTTTTTCGCTCAATCTTAAAATTTTTATCAACCTTTGCCGTTAGACATTTATCCACGAATTGAAAAACGAATGGGGAATGAATACCATGTCGACCTGTTGAATGACGGAGAAACGACCAATAAGAACGACTGTGTTGCATGGTGCAAAGAAACAAAAACACGACTTAATAGTTGCAATGAATGTCAAATACTACACTTGAGGAACAACAAATTCGCATAAACAAAGCACAACCAGAAGTTCAATTACATGCTCCTTGTAAACTTGGAGAAGGCATAATTTCGTTGTCAAATGAGGAATCACGGAGGTTGTGTGAATTATTTTTACAATCATCGGAAAGTAAATCGTATTTCATTCCTGCATCTGGAACTGGTTCTCGTATGTTTGAATTTTTGTTCGATTTTTTAGAAAATCCAACTGAAATTAACCGTGGACAGGTTGAACGTTTTTTAAATCACATTGAAGATTTTGCTTTTTTCTATCAATTTCCAATTGCTGTTCAGCGTCAATTGAGTGCTGGAACCATGGATATTGATGCGTTTGTAGCGTATATTTTAAATGATAATGGAATGGGCTTGGCACATTTGCCCAAAGGGTTGATTCCTTTTCATTTACATGGTCCATTCTTATTGAATCCTTTTCACGAGCATATTTTACAAGGTTTAGCTGTTACCAATCAAGAATGTACGTTTCATTTCACTATTCGTTTGAATTTTCAGGAATTGATTAATCAACAATTGAAGCATTTAGAAGGATTAACAGGAAAAAAACCAATTATTGCTTTTAGTGAACAAAATCCTGAAACGGATGCTTATGCCTTTACTCAAAACGGGACGGTTGCATTGTGTGAAAATGGAAATGCTTTGCGGCGACCAGCTGGACACGGGGCACTGCTTGAAAATTTGAACACCATTGGTTCTGATGTGATTTTCATCAAAAATATTGACAATGTTCAACATTGGAATCATTCAGCTGAATCCATCGAAACCCAGCAGCTTTTGGGCGGATTATTAATAAGTGTTCAACAAGAAATCAATCAACTCATTGCCTCGCCTTCAGTTGAAAGTATCCTTGAATTCAATCAACGTTATCAATTGTATCACGTTGATGAAATGGAGCAATCGCTTGAAATATTGGTTGATTTACTGAAACGACCACTGCGTGTTTGTGGAATGGTACGTAACGAAGGATTGCCTGGTGGCGGTCCATTTTGGGTGCGTGAATCGAATGGCGTTTCGAAGCAAATCATTGAAAAGGCGCAGATTAATACGCGAGCTGAACAATACCGTTTGATGATTCAATCAACTCATTTTAATCCGGTAATGATGGTGTGCTCAGGTAAATTATATACGGGAGAAAAAGTTGATTTCACCTTGTATAATGATCCAGACAAGTACTTTATTGTACAAAAAAAATACCGAGGTAAAGAGATTTCGTTCACTGAACTTCCCGGTTTGTGGAATGGAAGTATGGCACATTGGAACAGCTTGTTTGTTGAAATTCCAAGTACCACCTTTAGCCCTGTTAAAACGATCTTAGATTTATTGGAAACAGCTCATCAGGGATGATTTTTAATTGAATTTCTCCTGCTGGAATTATTAAACTAAGGTTATTTGATCTGTTGTACGTAGAATAATTTATTAGTCGTTGGTGCGCGATTTATCACGCACCAACGATCAAAAATTCAGTTATCTAAAAGCAGTATTTATTCTCGTCGTTCACCAATTTGTTGACGCCACATTGCGTAATACAATCCTTTTTCTGCTAACAATTCTTCGTGTTTCCCCGTTTCAATAATAACACCTTTTTCGAGTACAAAAATGCGATCTGCATGCATGATGGTTGATAAACGGTGAGCGATCAAAACAGTGATGTGCTCCTTTTGATTGGTTATTGCTTTAATGGTATTCGAAATAGCTTCTTCGGTCAACGAATCGAGGGCAGAGGTAGCTTCATCAAACACCATGAGTTGCGGATTGCGCAATAATGCACGTGCAATGGAAAGTCGTTGTTTTTCACCGCCACTGAGTTTCATTCCGCCTTCTCCAATCACCGTATTAACGCCATGTTCACTGCGTTCGATCAGATTATCACAAGCCGCTTTACTCAACGCCAAATTGATTTCTTCATCGCTAGCTGTTGGTTTTACGAACAAGAGATTTTCTTTAATTGTACCAGCGAATAATTGCGTGTCCTGAGTTACAAAACCAAGTTGTTGTTGCAATTCTTCTTTATCTATTTGTTGCGCTCCGATTCCATTGTATAAAATGTTTCCACTCAACGGATTGTATAAACCAACAAGTAACTTCACCAACGTACTTTTACCCGAACCACTTGGTCCTACAAACGCTATGGTTTCCCCTTTTAAAACCTCAAAGTGAATGGCAGACAATGCATCATATTGGGCTGTTTTATGGCGAAAAGTTACATTCTCAAAACTTAATCTTTCAATGATTCCTAGGTTGGAAGGATTTTCCGGTTTTACTTCTAAAGGCGTATTGATTATCTGTTCAAAGTTGGCCATTGAAGCTTGCATTTCGCGGTAGCTAATTAAAACAGAACCAATTTCTTGTAATGGACCGAAAATAAAGAAGGAGAAGAATTGAAGCGTGATGATTTGTCCTGGACTCAAAACACTTCCGAAAACCAAATAACATAAGATGAACAAAATTATTTGACGCATTAAATTCACCAATGTTCCCTGTACAAAGGAAATACTACGAATATCACGTACTTTTTTGAGTTCCAATTGGAGAATTTTCCGAGTCGTATCATTGAGTCGATTTGTTTCTTGACTGGTTAAACCAAGGCTTTTAATCAGTTCAATATTGCGCAAACTTTCAGTTGTACTTCCTGCCAATAGTTTTGTTTCGCGCACAATCGTAGTTTGCACTTTTTTGATCCGTTTCGACAAGTAACTTGTAATGATTCCTAGAACAATTGCAGAAATGATGTACAGCGGAATCAAGCCTCCGAATACAGTTGAAACGTAAATCATGACAAATATAATCCCCACTGATGAAGCGAATACGATGTTAATAAAACTAAGGATGAATCGTTCACTATCGGTACGTACTTTTTGCAACACATTGAGTGTCTCACCACTCCGTTGATCTTCAAACTCCTGAAACGGAACTTGTAAGGTGTGTTTTATTCCATCAGTATAAATATCTGCACCAATTCGCTGAATGACCAAGTTGGTAAAATAATCTTGGAATGCCTTGGCGATCCTACTAACCATGGCTACACCAATGGATGCACCAATTAGTTTTCCGATTGCCCAGAAAAATTCTTCCGTAGGAATAGTCTTTCCGCCATGAACATATCCGTTGAGGTAATCAATGATTTTCCCAAAGATTGTTGGATCCAATAAGGAGAATACTTGATTGATACTGGCTAAAATGAGCGCAAGAAAAACGAGCGATTTATAGCGTTTGAGGTAAGAAATTAAAAGTTTCATGTGTTGTTAATCAAAAAGTTATGAAATTAAATGTCTATAAAATTGTATGTGTTCGCGCAAAGCGTTTTGTAGAATGGTAAAATTAATGAAAGAAATAATCATTCAATGGTATTAGAGTGAATTCAGTAGGAAATTATTTAAAGTTGGAACGATATGGGTAAAAGAAATATCGTACTAACGTATTTACCTTCGAACATTCCAGGAATCCATTTCGGCATTTGTTGTACGACTCTTATACATTCTGCATCCATTAAATGATTGACACTATTTAGGATCATTATATTATTGATTGATCCATCTGATTCAATCGTAAATAATAATTTGACCTTTCCTTCAATAGAATAGTCAACTGTTTTTTGAGGGTAGATAATGTTTTGTGCTAAATAGTCATCTAATGCTAATTTTCCGCCTGGAAATTCAGCTGGTGTATCAACGTCATCAATATCAGGTAATTTAATTGTGTAATAGCTGTATTGATCATGATACACTTTAAGTAAATCATTATCAGGTTTGAGTATAATGTCTATCGAATTTGTTTCATCGGATACTGCAATACTCCGCCCAATATAATTTGGGCTTTTGATATAAATTATGGTCTTTTTTTTACATTTATTGATAACAAATGAACTTGATGACAATCGTTTCATGTCCATTTTACCAGTTGAAATTTCAATATAGAACGTATCAATTGGCTCCAATGTAAACCCATCGAATACATTGATGATTTGTTGGGCGAAACCACTGAAATTAAAAAGAAGAAAAACTAGAATGGCTAAAATTGATTTCATGGAAGCTAGATAAATTGCACAACAAAAGTACTTGATTATTTGATTCCAATGAGTTCGTAATTGGTTTTCTGACCCATACCACCAACACTTCCACATTGTGCAGTACTACTGGTTAGTTGAAACGTGTTTTTGTCTGTAAATTTGCCAATTATCACATCACAGGTTGCGCTGATCAATCCATTTTTCTCGACTTTAATGTCTAAGGTTTCAGTTTCCGTGAAATGAAGATGAAGGATGTTTTTAGCATCGTCTTTTTTGGAATAATAGATCTCACCATCGAATTCAATTGTTCCCGATTCATAGAAGCCAATATTTTGATCCCATTTACTGTATTTGTAAGTGAAATGATAATCTCCCGTATATTTATTCCGGTAATCAAACCACCGTTTTTCACAGGATACAGTTAGTGATAAGTAGCCTAAAAGGCAGATTGTTAGGAGCAATTTCATTTTTAATAGATTTAGTATAATCGTTGGCGTTTCAACATGTATTTCATCAACACATCTTGCAACCCAAGTTGAATATCAGCAGGCATAAAATCAACCGCATATTGCGAACATTTCAATTCAATATCTGCAAAATAGGTTTTAATGGCATCTGTATAGGCTTTTTTTACCTCCATTGGGTGCAATTTCATTTTTTCGCCAGTTTCCATGTCCACTAGGTTTACTGGGCGATTATCCAATGCAAAATCAACTTCTGTTTGTTTATCAACGACATGGAAAATGACAATTTCATGCTTATTGTGACGTAAATGTTGAATGGCTTGCATGAACGTATCCAATTGACTTGGGTCGTCGAGTAAGTCAGTAAACAGAACAACTAAACTACGTTTATGGCATAATTCTGCAATGTCGTGTAATGCTTGAATTGCGTTGGTTCCTTTTTTAGTTTCAGCTGTGTAATCGCGCAATTCTTTTTCCATTTCATGGATCAAAAAACGGTGATGTGCAGCAGAAGATTTAGCAGGCGTATGGACCCCTAATTTTGTGTCAAAAAGTGAGAGTCCAACTGCATCTCGTTGTCGTTTCAACAATTCAGCAATAGACGCTGCAGCAAGCATGGAGAATTCTAATTTGGAAAGATTGTTTTTCCCGCGATACAACATGCTTGAAGAAGTATCAATGACCAATTGACAGCGCAGGTTGGTCTCTTCCTCGTATTTTTTGGTGAATATTTTTTCGCTTCGGGCATAGAGTTTCCAGTCGATATGACGGGTAGATTCTCCCGCATTGTATAATCGGTGTTCAGCAAATTCAACAGAAAATCCATGAAAAGGGCTTTTGTGTAATCCAGTAATAAACCCTTCAACTACCTGTTTGGCTAGGAGTTCCAAGTTTCCGAATCGAGCTAGGTCTTCTTTTTGAATGTGTGCAATCATAGGTCTAAAGTTAAGCATTTTCAGTAGAAATAATAGAGTGGTTATCCGTTTCTTTCAAAAACCCGAATTATGCCATTTAAGCTTTGAATTTACTTGAAATTAACCACATCAGAACACATAGTAAACATAGTGCATTCTATGTTTACTATGTGTTCTGATGTGGTTAAAATTGATCATGGACTTCTATCGTCTTAGTACAGAATTATCAAAGATAAACTGGTATTACTAGTGTTTTCAAGTGGATAAGGGTTTCTAACGGTTGAAAACCTTTAAACTCCCATTATTATTGGATTTTAAAGATCTAGCAGAGTCCCAAATAAAATGCTTAAATGTAAATTGCTGTAAGCCCACAAGGTTGATCAACGATTTCAATAATTGTAAATCCTTACCTGTTTGATGTACAATTCCCGTGTAGTTTCATCGAATTTGAATTCCAAATCCAATCCAAAATTATCATAATCTTCTTGTGGTCGGTGTTTGTATACATGACGCCAGTAATACTGCTTGATTCGTTCCAATTCAGTTTGCAATAATTCCAATTCTGCTTCCGAAAGAACTAATTTCCCATCACTTAAATTGGAAGTAGTAATCACTTCAACAGTTCGTTTAAAAGCTGATAATTCACTCGCTGGATACAGAACCAATTGATCGCAAACAACACCCTTTGGTGGCGTTACAACACTTACATCTCCTTTTTGCACATTGATTACAAATCCAGGATAACTGTTTCGGTAAATGTTTTTGGTAATTGCAACACCATTCGCTGCTTCGCTAGGAAACGAACGATGAACAAGAATCCCCATGGCTACATCTTCATTGGCAATTCCAAAATAAGTACGCTCTAAATAAGCTTCATACGTCCATAAACTTGCCCACACTTTTTGAATCGCATCTTCAGCTGTTTTGTTGCAATCATTCAGGTCGACTGTTTTAGAAATATACAATCCAGCACCTGAAAAACCTACTGCATCTTCTGCGTTGGTGGAAGATCGGAAACGAAAGGTGCTAAATCCAGATGCGTGCAAATGTCTTTGGATGAGTTGCAGTAATTGTGGATCAACTGCGGTTTTTGTAATCAGTTTTCGAATCGCTTTTAACTGTAGTTGCAATGAATCTTGATTCGCTATTGGATGTTTGATTAATTGGGCAATCAATTGTGCCGCTCCTGATTGCTGGACATGCAAATCATACCAGTAAAATGGAATCCCACAAGCTGCTTCTGGAACTTTATAATGACCTAGATTACTTACAGTATTTAATAAGCCAAAATTAGCAGCTTTATTTCCAACTTTCCCAGCTAAATCAGGTGAAAGCCTGTTGACATCAATCAAGGAATCTTTTGAAAGATCTTTTTTGAGGTGCAACACTTTTTGTGTAGGAATAATGAAATTTTTTGAGTCGACTTTCCGAATGTAGAAAGTATCCGTTAAAATCGTTAATTCTACCCATTCGTTCTCCAACGCACGCAAGTTAGTGTCATTGAATAAGTGTGTGTAAACACCAATTGGTACTTTTCTGTTTTGCCCTAAAATTACCAAATGACTCAAAGGAGTTTGAAAAGCGGTCAATAACATGCCATGAACAACTGGTAAAAACTCAGGAGTGGCGGTTGTAATGAGAATATCTGAAGGCATTAATGGTGATGATAATGAATCGAGATTGGGTTCGAAACGAAGTCTGCCTTGGGTTTTTCCTTCTGAGATCGCTTGGTAATCAATGGCTGCATAAATATCGCTTGGAGTAGCGGTTCGAATGTGTTTATTTAAACTAGGTTGCATTTCCAATAATCGATTAGTATTCAGTAAAAACGTCAATTGATCACCAAAATAACCAGAAGATTTTACCGATTGAACTAACTGAATGATGCGGTCTTCGGGCATGAGGTCAAAAACAGAAAGATCCAAGAAATACATGCCACTTGCTTCATTACAGTTGATGTTGGCGAGTAAATATTCGCGTTTACTACTTGCGCTGTAGTTGTCTTCGTTGAAAACATATAAATCGTGCGGGTAATAGAGTTGTTGCGTTACAAAATCAAAGTGGTAATGAAATTGAGCTGAATTTATATAATAAAGCTTTTTGCTTCGCGTATCTAAAATAACCTTAATGGAAGCGATATTCCCGTATTTAGAAGAAAGTGGTTTTCCCGACAATTGAAGGAATTCCGTTTTAGTTGCTAAAACATTTTTCGACCGTTGTGCAATTCCAGTGATTAGAAAACACAAAAAAAGGAAGGAAAGGAAAAGCTGTTTTTTATTCATACAATTGATACTACAATTACGAAGCCAATTCGTTTAATCGGGATTAAAATTAGTTTAAAATTGAATGCAGTAAGTTTTCATTTCTACTGTTATGATTATTAACAGATTTTTACATTCTACAAATCGTAATTCAAGTACTATAGTTTCAAATCCATAAAAATGGAAAAGCCATTCTTTATCATCTCAAAAGGTCAAGTTGTCATCAATTGGTTCTTAACAATTGTTTTGGGTAGTTTTCTTGAACCAGTATTCAGCATATTTATTTTGCCAAGTGGAGAATCATTCTCTGAATTTCATTTTGGCATGGTGCTGTTGAATTTTATTGTCGGTTTGATTGCCTCATTACCATCTTGCTTTTTACTATTGATGGTTTCCGTTTTATTGAATAGCAAACAGTTCGTGTTGGACGCTTATTGGACAAAACAGAATTTGCTGCATGCAGTAATTGCAATAGTATCTTTTCTAATTCTTGGGTTTGTATTCCATTTTGCTACATTTAGCATAGCAGTTGGTTTTACAACCGCAGGATTCTTGATTTGGAATACATTTTTTATCCTTGAAGCAAGAAAACAAAACTTAAATAAATGACTATGAAACCATCATTTTATATTCCATTGTATCGAACGTTTTTAAACTGGATCATTTCTGTGATCCTGGGTAGTATTTTATGGCCATGCTTTTACTGGTTTTTTGATCGTACTGAAATTCACCTCGATGATGCAGGTGGAATCATGTTGATTTCAATGATTTTAAGTGGATTAAGTTCATTGCCTGCGCTGTTGATCCTCTTGTTTCTATCTTGGAAATTAAACAAGCGAGATTTGGTTCCGACTGCTTATGTGCAAATCCACGTTGTTTCTCATCTCTTAGTTGCGCTACTGACATTTTTTGTAATATATGTTTTTGTAAATGACGGAATTGGAAACGATGGTTTGGGGTATTTGGTAGTTGCAGCAACGTATACAATTGTTGGATTAACAACTTGGTTCGTTACTTTTTCGATCTATAAAAGGAAGGCGAAATACGCTCATTTACAGCAAACGGAATTGTTAGATGATGCTCAAAATTAGTCAAGTAGAAGTTATGAATTGAAGGGCTCATTTTTATTTTTCTGAATAGTGTAGACTTAAGTAAATAAAAACAAGCATACCATGAAACCATCATTTCAGATTCCAATTATTCGAACATTCGTGAATTGGATAATTACAATCATCGTTGCGAGTTTCTTGTGGCCAATTATTTCTGGAATGTATGCAGGTTCTGAAATCAATCCTGCTCATGCTGGCATTACCATGATTGGCTCATTTGTTTGCAGTAGTGTGACTTCAATTCCAGCGTTGATCATTTTTCTAATAATGGGAGTAGAATTAAATCAGCGAAACCTAACATATGAAGTATACATAAAAAAGCACATCATCATTCAATTGATAATGGCACTTTTTACTCTTCTCTTTTTGTTTTTTTTGAATGATGAGCTGTTTATTCGTGAGTCAACTAGTGTGATGATAGTTGCGTTTACTTACTTCGGCGTGGGTTTAATTACATGGTTCATTACTTTTTCGAACTATAAATCCAATGATGTAGTCAAAGAGGAAAAAATGGATTTAAACACCACTGAATTATTGGATGACACGATCAATCAAACAGATTCAGATAGTCTTTCTCGATAAATTTGGTAAATTCACTCGTTATCAAAATATAAATTTCCAATATTTTTAACAGTTATTTAATTTTATATTTAGACTAGACTAAAAATAGTTTGATTGATGTTAACTATTTTATTTATGTTTACTGAAAATAAAATAATGTTATCACTCCGTTTACTCATTTTAGTGCTCCTTCCTTTTTTTATTCATGCTCAAACTGCTAGTATAAAAGGTAGTTTAACGGAAGATGGAAAAAGTGTTTCAGGAGTTCAATTGGTGATTCAACCACTCAATAAAGTTGCTGTTTCTGATGAAAATGGGGCGTTTGAATTTTCTGAATTAACCGCTCAAACCGTTGTGATAAAGATTCAGTCAACTGATTATACTGCTGATTCAGTCAAATTAACGTTGATTGCTGATTCGATCTTTTGTATTGTAGTTCAATTGACTCCTGTTTTTTCTGATTTGGATGTTGTCGTAGTAACTGGAACACGCACGTCGCGTCGTAAACTCGATTCACCAATCGCTGTCAATGTATTGGATGCGAAAACCTTTCAACGAACCCAAGCTGTTTGTTTGGCCGAAGGATTGTCTTTTCAACCAGGACTACGAATGGAAACCGATTGTCAGACGTACAACTACACGCAATTGCGCATGAATGGTTTGGGTGGTTCTTATTCGCAGGTTTTAATCAATGGAAGACCGTTGTTTTCATCGTTGATGGGGTTGTACGGTTTGGAACAAATTCCAGCAAATGCAATCGATCGGGTGGAAATTGTGCGAGGAAGTGGATCAGTTTTGTATGGTACAAATGCAATTGCTGGAACTATTAATGTGCTAACGAAACTTCCGAAAACCGACGCACTTTCTGTACAAATGAGTGATGGTTTGATTGGAATGAAAGCACATGACAGTAATTTACAAGCCAATGTAGTAGCCGTTAATGATTCTGCATCAGCTGGATTGACCATTTTTGCAAGTTTGCGCAATCGCGAATCATTGGATGTGGATGCAGATGGCTTTTCTGAAATCCCTAAAGTTTCTGGTACAACAATTGGACTTTCTTCTTTCGTCAAGTTTACACCACGAACAACGCTAGAACTAGCTTTTTGGCACATTCAGGAAGAGCGGAGAGGCGGAAATAAAATGGAATTACAACCAGATGAAACCGATCAAGCGGAATATCGATTGCAAAACAGTAATATCGGTCAACTCACTTGGTCATGGGTGAATCGAAAACGTACTTCCTTCATTCAAGTGTTTTCAGGTGCTCAATTAACGCAACGAACTCATTACACCGGTATTGATCAAGCAAATGGTTGGGGACAAACGCGCAATTTGACAGTCAATTCAGGTTTACAGTTCGTGCGAAAAGTTTCATTTAAAAACGGAGGTAAAATGGACTTTACTACTGGTGTGGATCAATCGCATGATGATACGTATGATGCAATTGTTGCTTACAATTATGTAATTGATCAAGTTGTAAATCAAGCAGGTGTATTTCTACAAACTGATTGGGAAATCACTAAAAAGTGGACCGTTTTAACAGGAATTCGCGCTACAAAGCATAATTTGTTGACCAATCCAATTTATACTCCACGAGTGAGTGTACTATTCAAACCACTAAAAACCCTTCAATTAAGATTTGGGTATGGTCGTGGATTTAAAGCACCACAGGCCTTTGAAACAGACATGCACATTGCATTTGCTTCTGGTGGAATTGCAACCATACAACGATCTCTAGATTTGAAAAGTGAATATTCGGATAGTTGGTCATTTGCTGTAGATTGGAATCGCACCATTCAACGTAACCTAGTTGGATTTACCCTTTCAGCTTTTTCAACGACCTTAAACAATGTGTTTATTTTACGGGAATTGGGTCAAGATTCGAGTGGAAATATGCAATTAATCCGAGAAAATGGGGGAGATGCTTTGGTTCAAGGAATCACATTGGAAGGTCGATGGAAATGGTCAAAATACCTACAAACAGATCTTGGATTCACGGTTCAACAGTCATTTTACAAAGAAGCAGTTGCATGGAGCAATTCAGTCGCACCAGAAAAACGATTTTTACGTACTCCAAACGATTATGGATTTTTGACGATAACTCTTTTTCCTGATGCACGTTGGTCGGGAACACTAGCAGCAGTTTATACTGGAAAGATGTTGTTGCCACATTTTGGTGGTGCACCTGAAAACCCAATAGATCTAGTTCTTTTTTCTTCTCAATTTATTGATGCAACTGCACGATTAGCTTACAATTTACATGTGCATCGTTTGGAACAAAACATCGAAATTGCTGCTGGAATTCAAAATGTATTCGATCAGTATCAAACCGATTTTGATTCGGGTAAAAACCGAGATAGCAATTACATCTATGGTCCAGCAAAACCGCGAACAATTTTCCTTAGTTTAAAATGGTCGGGAGGCGATCATTAATTGCATTCGTATTCATGATTCAAATGATTATTTTAGCATAATAATTAATTAAATCATGAAAAAAGCCCTTTTATTTTTCACCTTTTTAAACCTGCTCGTTTCGATTCAAGCACAATTGAATGATGACGAACTCGCGGCATTAAAATTAAGTTGGAACGCTGAATTAAATCAACAAATCATTGATCTCGGAATTGGAACAACGCACCAAGATGGCTGGTCTGATATTTCAGATTCAATTTATAATGCGTATGAAAAGGACACATTTTTGATCAATGGCATTTTGACGCGTCAGTTGGAAGTTGATGGAAGTACGTTTGGAATGGTGCGTGCGCTGAGCGATTACGAAACGAGCTACGATAAATTGCTGAACAAATACTACCTTTTCCTATTAGGAAGAATGGAGAAAGTTGATCGTGAAACATTGAAGGAATCGCAACGAAATTGGATCAAATTTAGAGATTCTGAACGCAAATTTAGTGGGCTTTTGACAGAAGATAAATACTCTGGTGGAGGGACGATTCAACAGATTTTTTATGCCGATTGGTATGCTGATTTCACCAAGCGTAGAGTCGAAGAATTAATTGATTATTTAGGAAGATTATGAGTGAACAGGAGGATTATTTGGTGAAAAATAAAGCTGCTTGGAATGCGAAAACAGCTGTTCATATTGATTCCGATTTCTACGACATGCCTGCGTTTCTGCGTGGTGAAACAAGTTTAAAATCATTGGAGTTAGGTTTGATAGGCGATGTAAAAGGAAAACGTATTTTGCATTTGCAGTGTCATTTTGGACAAGATTCGCTTTCACTTGCTAGAATGGGAGCTTCTGTTGTTGGTGTTGATCTTTCCGATGCAGCTATTGAAAAAGCAAGCGAATTGGCAACCGAATTACAACTCGATGCAACATTCGTAAATTGTGATATTTATAGTTTAAAAGAGCACCTTCAAGGTGAATTTGATCTAGTTTTCACCAGTTATGGAACAATCGGTTGGTTGCCAGATTTAAATCGCTGGGCTGCTATTGTTCAGCATTTCCTGAAACCAAGTGGTTCATTCGTAATGGTCGATTTTCATCCTGTTGTTTGGATGTTTGATAACCATTTCAAGGAAATCACATACCCTTATTTTAATACAGAAACGATTGTAGAACAAGAAGAAGGTTCGTATGCAGATCGTTCGGCTACAATTGCCTATGAAACCATTTCGTGGAATCACCCAACTTCAGAATTATTGCAAAGTTTGATTGATAGCGGATTGCGACTATCCGTTTTTAAAGAATGGGATTATTCTCCCTATAGCTGTTTCCAAGAATTAAATGAAGATGAACCTGGAGTTTTCAGAATAAAGCATTTGGGGAATAAAATCCCTATGGTTTATGGGATTGTTTGTGAGAAATAGTACTAAAGCAATTTTATCAATTACATTTACTCAAATTCAAAACCAACATGCGTTTCTACTACTTGTTTCTCTGTATAACTTTTTGTTGTTCAACAACGAATTACGCTCAATTGAAAACGGGTTATGAATTCGAAGAGAGCATGGAATTGATTAAAGTCAACTTTCGTTTTGCGGACAGTGCCTCATTTCCAGAATTTCCTTCTCCTGAACGATTTATACATCAATACCGTTCTCCAGTCGTTGGATTGGAAAACTGTTGGGATTTTTGGAAAGACGAACAAGGAGTTGGTTTGATCAGTATTCGTGGTACAACACCTTCTGCAATCAGTTGGTCATCTAACTTTTATTCCATGCTTGTTCCAGCAATAGGTTGGATGAAAATCGGGGAGCAAGATACGTTTCGGTATGCTTTGGCAGAAAACACGGAAGCTGCTGTTCATGTTGGTTGGCTATTTTCAACAGGTGTGTTACTGAAAGATATGCTTCCAAAAATAGACGCGTTTATTGCAAATGGAGGGCGTGATTTATTGATAACAGGACACAGTCAAGGTGGAGCAATTGCTTATTTGGTGACTGCGCATTTATGGAGTTTACGTAAACAAGGAAAATTACCAGATGATTTGCGAATTAAAACGTATTGTAGTGCAGCTCCGAAACCAGGGAATTTGCAATTTGCCTATGCTTATGAAGCAATGACCTATCCTGGCTGGGCTTACAATTCTGTTAATGCAGCCGATTGGGTACCGGAATCACCATTTTCCATTCAAACAGTCAATGATTTTAATGCGACGAATCCATTTTCAGAAGCCAAAAAGTTATTGAAAGGAATTCCTATTCCTGCTCGATGGTTTTTAAAACATGCGTACAACAAAATGGATCGTCCAACGCGCAAATCGCAACGTAAATTTGAAAAGTACTTGGGTTATAAACTGGAGAAAATCATCAAAAAACATGCAGTTGGATATGAACCACCAGCATATTTGCACGAGAATGCTTTTGTTCGTTGTGGAATTTTTGTTCCACTTATTCCAGATAAAGGGTATTATGAATTGTATCCTTCCTACTCAGACGAGAATAAGTTTGTACATCATTCTATTTTGCCCTATTTGTATTTGATGGAGCAAATGAAGGCAAAAGTGAACTGAATTTTAATTTGTGATTCATTTCCCACAGAGCATAAACCCCAATAAAGGTTCACATCTTTCACTGCAACTAGGGTAGAAGTGACCTTCTATTCGATCGCCAGAAGCAAGTGGTTTCCCCCAGAAAAATTCAGCTAGACTAATTGGAATGAGTCCATTTTTTGCTGCATGATTGATTAGTTTCGGTGCGCAACAATCGCCCGTTCCAATAGGCATTTTTTTACTAGGATCGAAAGCTTCTTTGAGTGTTCGTCGTTCGTTTTTGAAATTATGCACTTCGTATAAGGCAAGTAATTTCTCTAAAATAGGTTTGGATACACGCTTTCGCTCTTGGATCAATTGGATAGATTCCGTGCTATTTTTTTCTAATTCACTGATTCGGAGCGTGAGTGGGTGAATGAGCTTATTGCCTGCTTCAATAGTCGCATCGAATAAGGTTGCATCTACCAATGGATCAACCCAGCCTTCGATCACACGTAAACCATTGTATTTAGAGGAAAATGCTTTTAGAATCACTTCATTTCCTTCCAAGTCATTACAAACTAAGATACCAAACATTTTACCGAGAGCATCAGAATACAGCCAATCTGTATGGAGTCGTGGATCAGTATGGATTAATTCTTGTTCAAAATCCAATCGTTGATAGTGCTGTAAGGATTCCATCAAACGCAATGCATGTGGAATCGCACGCTCACTCTGTAATGTATGATCGGTTTCGCAATCCCGACAATAGCCAGAACAACTAATAGACGAATGAGTTGAGGATAAATCTGAAGCCAAGAAAGTAACTTATCAATTATATTGTTCGAATAATGAACAAATCGCGTCAAAATTACGTAAAATTGTGGTCTATGAAAGAAGTTTCCCAACAACCGTCCATTACCAAACGCTCTGATTTACTAGAACCTATTTTTTTTGAAGACCGTCCAGATGTAACACCTGAAGAACGTTTTCAGAATACGGTTTTACGACCTGTATTAAAATTCCAAAATGCTAGTTTGTGTATGATTGCTGTTGAAGCGGTGAAAGCACTTAATCCAGCTTTTATGGATTTACACGAGCGCAAACAACGCCAATTTTTGACTTCAACCTTGACATCAAATCTAGCTTTGCGGAATCAATTGCTCGGAATGGTTTTAGGGATGTTGGACGAACCACAAATCAAAGAATACTTGGTTCTCCGAAAAGAATATTCAAAGCGAATTCAAGCGATGTTGTTGCAGCGCATTGTGGAGCAATATATGCGATTTTTGAAGAGTTAAGATTTTTTTTTGAATGAGTTATTCCTGATCAAACTGATCAGCTTGTGGAATGTTCCAATATCAAGGTCATTTTTTACCCGTTTCTAACCGTTAGAAACCTTTATATGATTGTTGTTATTAGGTTTCGCCGTTAGCACCACTTAAATCAGGATACAAAAAAGTCTTAGAAAGTATAGGTTTTAATCTTTTGAACTGAAATTTAAAGTCGAAGTCAGGTTGCTCTTAAATTACCCGTTTTTATCCGTTAGAAACACTTAGTCTAGCGAAATAACTGATATTCAAGCATAATTATTATTTGACATCTCTATCTATCTAAATCAAAAAAGGATACCACGATGAATCATGATATCCTTTTCAATTAAGCAAATGCTTAGTCAATTAAGCTTCTTTCTTTCCGCTAAGAAAAATTCGGTGATACAAAATTGGGAATACAAAAATGGCAATAGTTAATCCAGATGTGATAATATCACCCCAAACCATTGCATGACCAGCTGGGATTGGTAAGCCAGAAGCGGTTAAACATTCGTTGTTTCCTTCCATAAAGATGGTAAATGCTGAACAAGGGAAATAATGACCGTAAAGGGAAGAAATCAATTTTAAACCAAGAACGGCAATTACAATGAATGCACATGTTTCTAAGAATGGGTATTTTTCCATTAAACGTACAAATGAATTTGCTACAAATCGCATTGCAAGGATTCCAATGAAAACACCAATAAATACTAAAATGATATTTGGTGAGAATGCAACGGCGGCAAATACATTGTCAATCGAAAATGCCATGTCCATTAATTCAACCAGCGCTACAGTAGCCCAGAAAACGCCTAAATAACCTACGGTTGCTCTGTAAAGCCAGTTTCCTTTCTTGTTAATAAGATCGTCTTCCTCAGATTCAGTTTGTTTACCTTTGAATTGTGCGTAAACCAAGTAAAGTAAATACAAACCGCCTAAGGGTTTCAACCACCAAATTTCTATCAACACGGCAGCAAATACCATTGCCAAACCTCTGAAAATGTAAGCTCCCCAGATTCCATAACGCAATGCTTTTTCACGTTGTTCTTTCGGTAAATCCATTACCATTGTCGCCAAAACGGCTGCATTATCTACTGATAACAAACTTTCGATGATAATTAAATTCCCAATGATAGCAAGCGATGCACCTGGATGCGAAATGATGTCTTGCCATAATGTGTTTAAAGTTTCAAACATGCTTTTATTCTTTTGAGGTTATGTATTTGTTGTTTATTTATTTGCTAAAGTAACCATTACCAATCGTCCACCGTCTTCATTACTCAGTAAAATGTGTTTCCCATCTGTCAGTTCCACCATACCACCTATTGGAACTTCCACATTTTCAGTGACATCTTTCAATGAAGTTAATTTCTGATTGACCAATACCCATTTGCCATTGTGAAAGCTAAAATAGCCAACAGGAACCTTTTGAGCTGCTGTTAATCGTTCATTTCGCACAATGTTTCGATTCACATGCCATTCAAAAAGGTATTGATCTTTATACACCATTAATCGGTGGTTTTCTGGTCGCCAATTGGTTGGTTTGAATTGATAATATAAATCTAAAATGGGAAGTGTTCCTTGATGTGCCGTTCCACAAAATGGACAGCGTGGACTTGATGTATTGTTGAACACATACCATTTTTGATCGCAGATAGGATTTGCACATGGTTGCATCAAGTCTGTTGTTTTTAACAAGGCTTGTTCCCACATACCAGCATCAGGACGCTCATTCGGGTTGTGTAATCCTTTAATAAATGCCATTTCAAACAATTCCTTTAAATAAGGCCCCGTAAGCGTATAAGGAAGTTTATCGATATTCGACCAATAGGCTTCCCATTTGGAAAGTTGATTGAGTTTCGGGCGATTTGAATGATCAGTAGGATGCTCAATAAACAGTGCTTTTTCACCCATGCTCAACAAATCGTCGGTTTCCGTATCAAGATCATGCACTCTACTGCCTTTGAGTGGATGTCGATGCAATAAATACATGTAAATCAAACAAGCCAATGCATGTAAATCAGTTAAACGATTGGGTAATTTTCTGTTTGGATCGGTTTTACTTAAATGTTTCGATGCCAATACTTCTGGAGCAATAAAATCAGCTGTTCCAATTACTTCAGCGGGATACAATCCGGGAACAACTAAACCATCCAAATCAATCAAACAAGCGGAACCTGTAGTTGGATCAACCAATACATTGTTGTAGGATAAATCGGAGTGGGAAAGCCCCATTTGGTGCATTTTTTTTACTCCACGCGATAAGTTAACACAGATTTGAAAGTAATTCAACCATTTACCTAATTCACTTTGATCGAGGCTTAACGGGAACAATTTGTTGCGAAACTTAGCTCCAGCAAACCATTTTCCATTTTTTTCTTCGCCTTCAATCAAATCACTGTTGGCATATCCTTTTTTGAAGAAAAATTTGGGGTTGTAAATGGGAACAATAATTCCGGTCTTCCCATTACTTTCAATAAGATCTGTTGGCCAGCGGTAAATTTCATCTAAGTAATAATCGCCCGCTTCTTTGGTGCTAATTTGTGTAAGGTATTTGGTGACAATATTTTTCAATCGTTCTTTTTGATTGAAATCTTGCTTTTCCTTGAAAATTGCTACAACGTATTTTTTATCTGGACTAAAATAAACGTTTTTAGCCGTTCCACTTTTGGGATCTCCAGTTTCAACATACTGGTAGGTTTTGTCACTTAGTACTGATTTAACGGTAATAGTTGCCATCTGCAAATTCGTTTAATAAATAATGGCTAACGTTCGATCATCATGATTCCCGGGACTCCAAAAATCCATCCAATCTGACAATTGTTGCGCAACTGTTTCATTTCTCAATTCAAAATCAACCTTAATTTTTTCTTCATTATTTCCATTTAAATCTGCCAAAAATTCATTCCAGCATGAAATCTTTTCGAGATTGGCTTCAACTGAAAATTTTGGATCGTAAATACCATCCGACATGAGCATGAGGTAGGAAAAATCGTCTACTAATTTGAAGCCAAAACGGGTTGCGAATGTATCGTTGAAAATTTCTTTCATGGTGATGAAACGTGTTCCACCGCCGAATTCACCAACATCGAGCCAATTCATTAATTTTATTTCAGTACAATCTTTATTGAGAATACCAATCGGGCAATCACCCACTCCAAAGGTCATGATGGCTGTGCCAAATGGGTATTTTTTGAACAAGGCAAAAATCAATGTGCTGTGAAAATCTTTTATATTCACTTCCATTTTCGCCGAGAAATCTTCTAATTGCTTGTGGGCATATAGAGCAGCTTGCGAAAGTAACGCGTATACAGATTGACTGATTAATTTTGAATTTTCTTGCGATGCTTCGTTTTTGAATTGAGAAATAACATGCTCCAGGTTGTCTAATACACCTTCTTCGAATTTTTCAGCAAAATAACTGATCACACTTTCGCAGGCTATTTGCGATCCTTTTCGCGAATATTTAGCACTTCCAGCTCCATCTGAAACACAGACAATACTCCAACCAAATTTCTTAAAAAAGTGAGAAGCGTATTCATCATCTCGGAAAGAACCAACATTTGCATGACTTCTGCCACGTTTAGATGCGACAACTAAATTACGTTCACCACCCAATTTTTTAAATTCGTGTGTATTATCTTCTTTCCAGAATTGATCTGTTTGATCACTTGGAATGTTTTTCCACAAACTCCGTGGATTGGCATTGATGATTAATGTAATGGGTTTTTGGTGAAACTCGTGTCTGTTTTCTTCGCCTTGAAGTTTAAATTCCAGTATTATTTTGAAATCGCCATTGATGATCGGAGTACCAGAAATAGTTGCTGTTGCTGGATCATACTGTAATCCAAACGTATCTAAATCCTCGATTTTTGTTTCAATAATGGCGTTTTTTCCCAGTCCAAGCAAATCAAGTGCAACTGTGTAGGGTTTGTTTACCGTCGCATTTGGGATTTGCAAATGCGCATTGATAATATCGTACAATTGTAATTTTTGCATAAACGTAGCGACCAATTCTCGTCGGTCTTTTATTAATTGATTCATGAATAATACATGCTCTTCTTGTTGCATAAAATCTGCTACCAATGAAGCATGTTTTGGTTCTATTTCAGGCACTAATTCGTGCAAGAGTTCTTTTAATTCTTGTGCTGAAATCTTCATAAATTAGCCTTGCGAACGCGTAATATCGAAACTTCCGCCAGAAGCACCATAATGACCTGTATTGCCACACCATGGACACGTACTCATTTCTTCTTCGCCAATGCAGTGAATTTTTTGACATTGGCACATGGCGAAACCAATTTGATTTCCACAGCAGGGGCAAGAAGGAGCACCAATGAGGTTTTCACTATTGATTTTGGATGCTACAGCTTGTTCATCACTTAATTCAAAATAGGTATCGTCAACTGGAAATGCTCCTACTAAACGATACGATAAGGTATTAAAATTGAGTCCTTTGATTTCTGATTCCTGAATTGTTTTGCGGTATTTCATCAAGTACAACCGTTTGGTATTTTGACACTTTGCTGTAAGAACCGCGAAATTATCATCCACTTTTGCTTGATTGGCTGGAACTTTTTCTAGATCAATTTTCGTCAAAGTATCTGGATCCAATTTTGCCAATTCAAAACCTGCTGGATTGCTTTCAACACTCACACTACTTGTTTTGATCGAATCAGTGACCCATTTGAAGAATTTTTTGTAGTCTTCCTCAGCTGAGTTTTTAAAATGCAAGATGTTTTCAGTCAATTCTTTGAGAACCGAAAAATCGGAACCATCACCAAACGAAATGGCAATTAAATTAGCCGTTTTTTGCCAGTTTGCCTTCCATTCACGAATGGCAATCGTAGTGTCATCTGTTGGTGTTCCATCTGTAAACAAGAAAACAATTGGCTTATAATCGCCTTTCATCTCCATCGTTGTTTTCACGGTGTTTTTGCGCAATTCAAACATCAAATGTCCCAATCCTTTCGAAAGCGAAGTTCCTCCTCCAATTGGGAATCGTGGCGGATAAAACGAAAACACTTCCTGTAAAGGGACAAGTGTTTTGGCTTGACCAGCAAACACAATGATGGATACCCAAACCGTTTCAATGGCATTTGGATCTTGTTTAATAGCTTTCACAATGGTTGCCATTCCGTCTTCAACAGCGAGGATTTGATCTCCCACCATGGATTCTGAAACATCTATTAAGAAGTAGATTGGTAAACGTCTCATAGTTTAAAGGATTAAATTGATGGTAAGTAAAATCACCAATAAAAAAAATTGCGACATGTCCACTGAAAGACCTTGTCCAACTTGATAAGGCTTAATACGTTTGCGTAAAAAATTCAATGGTGGAACAAGTAACCGCTCAATTGTATTGAACCGAGCTAAATACCTCGTGTCCAATTTCTGTCGATAAGGCAACAGTTTTGAGTACAGAAAGAGTCCAATAATAAGCACATTGATAAATAACTTCAAAAAAATATATAACATGCTTTTTTTAGATAATTAAAGTGATTTCACTTGGTGGGTCTGGTAAAGCAACTGATTCACCAGTACCTTGACTTTTATTTCCTTGTTCGATGGTTTCAGAAACCCATTTGAAAAACGATTTTAGCGTTGCGCTGTCTGCAGAATCTAAATGTACAACGTCTTGTGTTAATTCTTTCAACAAGGCATCATCAGCTAAATGACCAGCAGCGCAACAAACCAATGCTCCAAGATTGAGTGCTTTGATTTTAGGAATCATTTCGCGATACAGCATTAAATCATTCGGTTTACCATCAGTAAACAAAAAGACCAATGGTTTCCAATCACCTTTGGTTGTTGCGGTTCCTCGAATGACGTCCAATTGAATTTTTTCATGCAATACCTCAAGCGCCAAACCGGTGTGTGTTGGACCACTTTGTGGACAGGTAATCTCAGGAAGTTGAAAGGCAGCCAATTCTGTTAAAGGAACAAGTTCACTAACAAGTCGATCAAAGGTGATAATGCACAACCACAAAGAATCAAGTGCTTGTGCATCAGAACGAAGGGCGTTTATCATTCCATTCAAGGCATAATTCAACGCTTGAATTGGTTCGCCATTCATCGATCCCGAAGTGTCGAGTAAAAAATATACTGGAAGTCGTCTCATCGTATTTGTTTTTTTGAATGCACAAAATGTCGCAATTAAACGACGATGTTTAGTTCAGATGGGGGAGGTGGCAACTCGTTCATCCCTCTAACTTCTGTTCCTGCATCTTCAACTTTCGTAGAACTGACACCAATTGAGGCTGTAACCCACTGGAAAAATTTACCAATGCTTCCGCTATCAGCAGTATCTAAACTCACCACATTTTCAGTGATTTGTTTTAAAACACTTGTATCAGCCCCGCTTCCAGCTGCACAAGCAACGGTAAATGCTACTTTTTTGGATCTAAATGCAGCAAGTCCTGATTGCCAATCATCCGTTGGAATTCCATCTGTCATGATGAAAACCAAGGGTTTCCAATCACCTTTTTGTTCGGTAGTTGTTTTTTGAACCTCTGTATCAATTTTGGATGCGAGTAAACGCAGTGCATCGCCCAAAGCTGTTACACCTTGGGCTTTAATATCCACCATCTGGAATGAAGCCAAATCTGTCAACGGAATAATCTGTTGGGCTTGGCTGTCAAACGTAATAATACTAATAAATGCAGTTTCAATTGCTTGCGGATTTTGGCGCAAGGAACTGATCATTACTTGAACACCATTTTTCAATGCTTCGATTGGCTCTCCGCTCATGGAACCTGATGTGTCGAGTAATAAATATACGGGTAATCTTCTCATTCTAATAATTTGTAAGCTGAATGTATGTAGTGACAACTTTGTCTATTTCTATTCACTAGAAATAGCTTCAGCTATACGGTTATTACAAATACGATTTCATGATTTGGTGAATTGTTTGTCCCAAAAATTGATCTTCTGTAACATCACCAATTGCATCAAATTTCCAATCTGTACCACGTTTGTACAATTTACCCATGATCACTGCTTTTTTACCAGCAAATTTTGCTTCAGCAGAAACGTTGTAGTCAGCAAAAACTTCTTTCACATGTGTAGGTGTACCTTCGTACATGCGGATTTTTGAGTAAGGAATTTGTGAGAAATCTTCTGCTCCAACGTTGTTTAAGAAAAAGAAAATCTTAGTTACTTTTGGATCAATTTTCGTCAAATCAACAGTGATAATTTCATTGTCTAATCCATCATCGCCTCCGGAATCTCCAGCTAAATCATCACCTGTATGACGCAATGCACCATCATTGGTAATTAATTTACCTTTTGATAAACCGAATTTTTGAAGAATTTCAATATTATATAGTGGAGAATACAAGTGATCACACAAGGCATTTGTGTCATCAACCAAGATACAACTCAAATCTAAGTCTACATCTTTTTTGTTTTTCGAAAGACCAAAGAACGCTTTTGTTTCAATTGCTCCCCAGTTTACTCCAACACAAAAGCTTGTCAATTCAGCTCCTGATGATTTACGTAAGTCAATTTTTTGACCTTTACTTAAATTAATTGCCATAGTTGTTTAGTTATATTTGCTTAAAAAATCCTCTAATCCACCTTTCATTCCGGCACCTACTGCTTCGAATTTCCATTCACCTCCTTTGCGGTAAATTCTTCCAAATTCAACTGCTGTTTCGATGGAGAAATCTTCTTCCAATTCGTATTTCAGTAATTCATTTGAACCTTCTACAATACGCACAAACGAGTTGCGAACTTGTCCAAAATTTTGTTTACGTGCATCGGCATCGTGAATGGTTACAACAACACAGATTTCAGTTGCATTTGCATCAATTTTTGATAAATCAATATTTACTTGCTCATCATCTCCATCACCATCACCTGTAAGATTATCTCCTGTATGTTCAACAGAACCATCAGGTGATTTTAAATTGTTGTAAAAAATGAAGTGACTGTCTGAAAGCAGTTTTTTGTTTTCTCCCAAGACAAAAATGGAAGCGTCAAGATCAAAGTCAACACCAGTAGCTGTAGCGTTGGTATCCCAACCAAGTCCAATGGTAAATACTGCACTGCTAATCGATTCTCTTTGACCTTTTTGTAGGTTAATTGCCATAGTTTTAATTTTTGTGAGTGTTAAATGTATTAATTTATTTGGAGCGATAATTCAAATAAATGGAAAGTATCACTGTTATTCTGGTTTTTTAGCAAAACTCAATAAATGTCCATTAGTTTTTGACCATTTGAGTGAATTAAACAAGCTTCAAAACCAAATTGATTGGCTCCTTCAAAATCTGCAATAGGATTATCACCCACATGCATGATTTCTTTTTTCAAAAGTGTGGAATGGAGTTTACTTGCTTCCTCAAATGCAATGGAAAATAACGCGGAATTTGGTTTCGAAAGCTCCTGTTCATCTGAATAAATCTGAAAATCAAAGAAAGAATAGATTTCCAACTTTTTCAATACTTTGCGCAATGTTGTACCTTTAATAAAAGCGGTATTACTGAGAATAGAACAAGTAGCATTTGTTTTTGACTTCAATGATGCTAAAAATCCATAGATTGAATCGTCATAAAAAACAGGGCAATGTGTTAAGACCAATTCTTCAACTTCTGAATACAAGGCATTGATGTCTATCGATTTAAAAACATGGTTTGATTCAGCAAGATCAGCAATGACCATCAAGTACATTTCTTCAGAAGAAATATTTCTCCCAGTCTTCTCGTTCATCGCATTGCACATATCGTCAATCCGGCGAAAAACGGCAAGGACTTCTTCATAGCTTTTCAGCAGAGGATTGTACTTTGCAGTAAATAATTTAGCGCGTTCTGGTTTAAAATCAGGATGTGAACGAATGAGCGTGAGCCACAAATCGAACGAATAATGTTTTATATCAGGCAAAATAGGGGGGAGTTATTAAGTTGATTTAAATGAAAACAGCTCATTATTTAATGATTTCGCCTTTGTAATATTTCGCTAAGAAAAAGGCTAAATCTTCGTTGTATCCAATTCCAGAAGCTTCGAATTTCCAATTGTTGTCTCTTCTGTAAAGTCGGCCGAATTCAATACCTGTTTCAATGGAAAAGTCTTCATCTAATTCATATTTAGCAATTTCTGTTCCTGAAACATCATCTACAATTCGGATATAGGAATTGCGTACTTGACCGAAATTTTGTTTCCGTACAATCGCATCGTGAATCGTCACCACAAATAAAATTTCTTGCACGCTATCGCTTACATTTGCAAGGTTGACTTCAATGACCTCATCGTCACCTTCGGCACTGTTACCGCCAGTTGGATCATCGCCTGTATGTTTTAATGCCCCATCAGGAGAATCTGTTTGTCCATAAAAAATGAAATACGATTCAGCTGGAATCAAACGGTTTGAATCGAGCATAAATGCAGATGCATCTAAGTCAAAATCATTTCCTGTTCCTTCATTCGGATTCCAACCAAGACCTACACTTATTTTTGTAAGACCAATGTCTATTTTTTGCCCTTTTACTAAACTAATTGCCATTGTAATTTTTGATTGAGATTAGGATACAATTTTAATTAAATTCGATTAATAAGCAAGGTACAAATTGATTTTTTTAGAAGAGAAATAGAATATCCAACTTTCTGATTGGGGTTAATAAAAATCCCTTGCTAGATCAATTCACTAACAAGGGATATTTTTTGTTTAAAACAAGGGAATTATCCCTCTATCTCTTCTTTTTCAGATATGGCTTTTCGAAAGACAATCTTCCCGTCAAAAATATCCATTACAACAGTTTGAGTTATATCTATTGTTCCTGCCAACAAAGCTTTTGATAATTCGTTGAGCACTTGTTTCTGAATCACGCGTTTCACAGGTCTCGCACCAAAATGCGGATCAAAACCAACCTCTGCAATGTGCACTTTTGCCTCTTCAGTCATGTGCATACGAATTCCACGTTCCTGCAATAGCTTGGTCAACTGATCCAATTGCATTTGAACAATGGCTCGAATGTAACGTTTGTTCAAAGGTGTAAACACAATTGTTTCATCGATTCGGTTCAAAAACTCAGGACGAATGGTCTGTTTGAGTAATTCCATCACTTTGAATTGAGCTTTTTCCATTGCTTCATCCATATCCTCTTCTTTCACACCCTCAAATGTTTCTTGAATCAAGTGAGATCCAAGATTGGAAGTCATGATAATAATGGTGTTTTTGAAGTTAACGGTTCTCCCTTTATTATCTGTCAAACGCCCATCATCTAACACTTGTAACAATACATTGAAGACATCTGGGTGTGCTTTTTCAATTTCATCGAGTAAAATGATGGAGTAGGGTTTACGGCGAACAGCTTCAGTTAATTGACCGCCTTCATCGTAACCAACATATCCTGGAGGTGCTCCAACTAATCGACTTACTGAATGTTTTTCTTGGTATTCAGACATGTCAATCCGCGTCATGGCGTTTTCATCGTTGAACAAGTAATCAGCTAATGCTTTCGCCAATTCGGTTTTCCCAACTCCAGTTGGTCCCAGAAAAATAAAGGAACCAATGGGTTTACGCATATCTTGTAAACCAGCGCGACTTCTTCGAACAGCATCAGATAATGCAACGATCGCTTCTTCCTGACCAACAACACGTTTACTCAATTCGTCCTCTAGACGCAGCAATTTGGTTTTTTCGCTTTCAATCATTTTTGAGACAGGAATTCCAGTCCATTTAGAAACGACATCAGCAATTTCTTCGGCATCAACTTCCTCTTTGATCATTTTGCTATTGACTTGTAAATTAGCCAACTTCACCTTTAATTCTTCGAGTTTTGCTTCTGCCTCTTTGATTCGACCATAGCGAATTTCTGCTACTTTTCCGTAATCACCTACACGCTCTGCTTGATCGGCTTCTAATTTGAATTGCTCAACAGACTCTTTTGTTTTTTGTAAAGCATCAATCACATCTTTTTCCGATTGCCAACGCGCTTTAAATGCATTGCGTTGTTCTTCAAGATTGGATAATTCTTTTCCAAGCTGGCCTAATTTTGCTTGATCGTTTTCGCGTTTGATTGCTTCACGCTCAATTTCCAATTGCATGATTTTTCGTTCCAATTCATCCAGTTCTTCTGGTTTAGAATTGATTTCCATACGCAGTTTAGAAGCAGCTTCATCAATGAGGTCAATGGCTTTATCAGGTAAATGACGCTCTGTAATGTAGCGTTGAGATAATTCAACCGCAGCAATAATCGCGGCATCTTTGATCAACACTTTGTGGTGATTTTCATATTTTTCTTTCACCCCACGTAAAATGGAAATCGCATCATCGGTATCTGGTTCATCAACCAAAACAGGTTGGAAGCGTCGCACGAGTGCTTTGTCTTTTTCAAAGTATTTTTGATACTCATTCAACGTTGTTGCTCCAACAGCACGCAATTCACCACGAGCCAATGCAGGTTTGAGTATATTTGCAGCATCCATTGCACCATCTCCACCACCAGCTCCTACAAGTGTATGGATTTCGTCAATAAACAAAATGATTTCACCTTCAGCGCTGGTTACTTCTTTGATAACAGCTTTTAATCGTTCTTCAAACTCACCTTTGTACTTTGCACCCGCAACCAAAGCACCCATATCAAGCGAATACACCACTTTCGATTTGAGGTTTTCTGGAACATCGCCATCTATAATTCGGTGTGCAATTCCTTCCGCAATAGCTGTTTTACCAACTCCTGGTTCACCAATTAATATCGGATTATTCTTAGTTCTGCGTGTTAAAATTTGCAATACACGACGAATTTCATCATCCCTACCAATGACAGGATCGAGTTTCCCTGCTTTTGCTAATTCATTGAGATTCTTTGCGTATTTCTCCAATGATTTGTAAGTTCCTTCTTGTTGATTAGAAGTTACTTTTTCTCCGTTTCGTATATCCATAATGTTTTCGAGTACAATTTTCTTTGTGAGTTTCGCATCTTTCAGCAATTGACCAATTTCATCTTTGTTTTCCAGTAGTGCTATAAAAAGCATTTCAACAGAAACGTATTCATCGCTATGTAATTTTGCTTGAGAAAGTGCTAGAGTTAACGTTTGTTGTGCTTTTGGCGAAAGGTAAATTTCACCACCAGATACTTTTGAATAAGTTCCCAAAATGCGATCTAGCGCTTGTTCAAGTATCGCTTGATTGACATTGGATTTTTTCAAGATGTAAGGAACTACATCCGCATCTTGCATGAAAACTCCTTTTAGTAAATGGGCATTCTCCACAGCTTGATTACCAGCTGTTTGGGCAATCTGTTGAGCCGCTTGAATGACTTCCTGTGTTTTAATGGTAAATTGATTGCTATCCATACTTACTTTTTTTGTGTTAGTGTTCGGCATGACCTACCTCAAATCATACACCAATCATGTAATGTACTATTAATTCTGTCATAAAGTCAGAGTGATTTAAAATGAAACTGCAAAAATGTCAGTTAGTTATTTTTTAAATACAGTATTCACAGATTTAATTGCTTATCTTGTCAAAAAGTGGAAGAAAACTTTTTATCCGTCATTCACCCCCTCATTAACGAAAACAGAACTATGCATATTTATATTAAACACATGGTCAGTTTACGGTGTAAAATGATTGTAAAAGAAGAGTTAAAAAAAATGCATCTTCATTTCGTAGTGGTTGAATTAGGAACCATTGAAATCTTGGAGGACCTTACTCCAGATCAGCGTGCACAACTAAAAGCGAGTTTATTGCTTTCAGGATTGGAATTACTCGACAATAAAAAAAGCGTTTTGATTGAAAAAATTAAAGGAGTTATTATTGAAATGATTCATTACTCAGACGAAGTTCCGCGCGTGAATTACTCTGACTATATAAGTAAAAAGTTAAATTACGATTATACCTATCTGTCCAATGTCTTTTCAGAGGTAAAGGGAATTACGATTCAACAATTTATTATTATGCATAAGATTGAACGTATTAAAGAACTCATGTTGTATGGTGAATTGAACTTAACACAGATATCCTACAAAATGCATTACAGTAGTGTAGCGCATTTATCCAATCAATTCAAGAAAATAACGGGACTTTCACCTTCCTTCTATAAGCAGTTGAAACAAAAGCGCTCAGAAAATTTAGAAGATATGTGATTTATGTAACTTTTTTAAGTTGAAGTGTAATGTTTTCAATATATCCTTCATGCATCTTTGCTCCAATTCTGATTTGAAATTGAAATAATACAGGTATTATATGAGTACAACAGCACAAAAAAGTTACGGGAGTTTTGAAATGTCAGGAGACTGGGATGCACAAGTAAAGCGATTAAAAGCAAAGTATTCAGAATTAACCGATACTGATTTGGCATTTGAATCTGGGCAATTAATTGCATTGGTTGAACGTATGGAGCAACGTTTAAAACGTGGACGTGCAGAAGTAATGTCTATTTTACGCGAAGCACAGCAGTCTGCATAAATTTGAGTAAAAGTATTTAAACCGAAATAGAAGTCACGAATCCTAGATTAGTAGACTTTTTAAACGATCATTGAAGGGGGAGAAAGCAATTTCATCCCCTTTTTTTTGTGCGATGTAAATTACCGTTTAACCACTCAATAATTACGAGGGATTCAATTCGGGGATATTAAAATCCTTATAAGGTATTTGTCTTCAAGATGAATACCTTTTTTTAGTTAAGGCCATTGGTTTTACCTCTAAGCCTTGCTAATGTGGGATTTCTGTAATATAGAAAGGATTGAATGTAACGTGTCTCGTTTAGCCCATAAGTACTTTTACATCAATCATTAGTGTTGAATAGTTTTAGGTAATCAACCTAACCAACCGGACTACCAATTGTAACTAATTTAAAATAAAAAACGAAACATGAAAAAATCAGTAACAGTATTGACGATCTGCACCATTATGTCAGCAGCAATTTTCACAAGTTGTAATTCTCCAGCAGAAAAAGTGGAGAATGCCGAAGAAAATGTAACAGAAGCGAACAAAGAATTGGATGAAGCGAACGAGAAATACCTTTTAGATATTGAAACGTTCAAAATTGAAACTGCAGCTAAAATTGACACAAACGAAAAAACAATCAATGCCTTTGAAGCACTTTCAGATGAGAAGAAAAAAGCAGCTTCCGTTGATTATAAAAATAAAATAGCTGAATTAAAAGGTAAAAACCTTGAGTTAAAAATCAAGATGGAGAATTACAACGCTGAAGGTTCAACTCAATGGGAGAGCTTTAAAAGTGATTTTAACAGAGACATGATGGATTTAGCTCGTTCGTTAAATGAATTTACGATCAATCGGACTAAGTAATCCATTAGCAACATTAATCGGGAAGGAATACACACAATCCTTCCCTTTATTCTAAAAAAAATGAAACAAATTACACTTATTGTGCTGTTAGCTATGCTGACTTGCTCGTCAAATGGGTTTTCACAGGATGAAACTGATTCAAGAACTAAATTAGCCTTCGGACTAAAAGCAGGAACCAACTTCTCTAATGTATATGATTCAGAAGGTGAAGAATTTGACGCAGATCCCAGACTAGGGTTCGTTGGGGCTGCTTTTGTATCCATTCCAATTGGTGCTTTTATGGGAATTCAACCTGAAATAGCCTATTCGCAAAGAGGATTTCAGGGTTCAGGAGTCATTCTTGGAAGTCCTTATGAAATAGACAGAACGACAAATTACCTCGATATTCCTGTGTTTTTTGTAATCAAACCAATTGAAGCCGTATCAATTATGGCTGGACCACAATTCTCTTATCTGATTAGTCAAAAGGATGTGTTCTCCAATGGAGTTACAACAATTGCTCAGGAACTTGAATTTGAGAATGATAACGTTCGAAAAAACACCCTGTGTTTTGTCTTTGGACTGGATATTAATGTTAAACATTTCGTGATTGGTGGTCGTGCTGGATGGGATTTGTTTAATAATAATGGTGATGGAACATCTACTACACCTCGTTATAAAAATGTTTGGGGACAACTCACAATCGGTTACCGATTATATTAATAACTAAGACCGTTGCAAAACCCTTTACTCTTCGTTCCTTCAAAAATTCAACATCCTCATTTACAAGAGTAAACTGCGGTGTTAAATTTTAATCGCGCCTCGAGTAATGTATTTTGCAACGATCTTAAAACTGTATGGGTTTGTTGAGAATCCTGAAATGAATCGATGTGCTAAAAAGTCATAGATCCAATTTATACAACAACAACAATGAGATGTTTTTTATGATTCATCTCATTGTTTGTTGAAGCGTATCATGAAAATGAATCATTCAATAACTTCAACATGGAAAATAAATTCAAGGAAGGGGAAATCGTATATGCGATTTTAAAACCAACAGTTCGATTGCAAATTAGACGCTACATTCCGCGCATTTATTATTGTACATTAATTGATGATCCGGAACTGACTGAAAAAGTCTATTTCGAGCGAGAACTTATTCGCGAT
>JAYSRF010000127.1:0-34091 GCA_043721195.1 Fluviicola sp.
GTCATAGTAGATAAATCCTTCAGGCATTGGAGTTTGTTTCCAATTGGCACGTTGAGCTTCTTGCAATTTTACGTTTTCATTGTAATCAATTGCAGGAGGTGTTGCATATTGGGAATATTGACGTGTATCTCCAGGACCCCAAACAGGATCGTTTCCAAATCGGTGATCTTGGAAATGAACGCGTTTCGCCATGATTCTATAAGAGAATTCAGCATTTGAATTACCTCCATTACGCTCTTTCACAACAAAGCTAGTTGTACCTTTTGTAACGTATACTTCTTGTGATTCACCTTCCATTTGAACAAAAACACGCATCGGGTGATCTGCATCAATGACAACTGTTTCCAAGAACAATGGATCTAAATGGATGGTTACTTCACCATTCACTAATTTTCCACCACCAAGGTCTTCAAACCATACTTCCGGTGCTTCCGTTACATAAAGTAATTGATTACCTTTTGTAGTTGGCACAGAAGCTGATTTTGTTCCATTTGCGATCACATGATTTCCGTTGAAATAGCCTGAATAGTTAGCATTATTTGCCCTCCAACCAACAACTGCAACGTCATTGTTTCCAGCCATGATACCACCGCCAAATCCAATACCAACGACACCTAATCCAAACGAAGAACCATTGTAGTATCCAAGAACACCCATGCGTTGAGCACCGCTTGCAATAGCATTATAACCAACAGTTCCAACTCCTCCAGCATTTGCCGCGACTGTACTACAAATTCCATTCACACCAGATCGGGTATTGCTTGTGTTTGTACCATTGTAATTTCCTAAAACACCAGCACCAGCACCTGAACCGCCATAAACTCCTTGAACAGCTGAAAAAGCAGTTGTACTAGCAGCCATAATTTCACCCCATGTACCTGAACCATTTTGAGCACTATATCCATTTACAGCAAACGTTAAGGCTGGAGTTGCAACTCCTGCCATTAAATCTCCTGCATAAGGAGAAGCAGTAGCTCCAGCAACAAACTCACCATCTGTTGGGTTTAGACGGAAACGTTCAATGTTATTACAGAAAAAACGCACTGCAACAGCGTTTGTTGATCCCATAAAATTGGCAGCTGCAGGAGTATTTCCTGTTAATGTCCAACCTGTTGCATTAGACAACATCCAAATCCATTGTGTTCCATCCCAGTAGTAAAAGCTACCAATTGTTGTATCATACACTAATAAACCAGTTGCTGGCGCTACAATTGCAGTACGCTGAGCGGAGGTCATTCGTGGAATTAAAAGTCCTGAAGATGTTGATGATATATCTAGCATTGCACTATTCGCAGCAGCAGCACCAGTAGCATTAATACCAACGTTCTGAGCATTCAGTGAAAGTGACAGTAAAGTTGTAACAAGTAGCGTTATTTTTTTCATTCTAAAGCATTTAGTAGCGGGCGCAAATTACAACTTAAAAGTGAGTTTAAAAAAAATAAATTCACGCAATCGAATATAAATAGATTTGTTTTGAACAAATTACCTATTTGATCGAAGAATAAGAAATAACTAATTCTTATTCTTTAGTTATTTCATCAGGGAATGAGATGAATAACTTCGTTTTCAATGGGTAAATAGTGATGAAGAATTTTCTTTCATTGGGTTTGAGATTCAAAGAATTGCTTTGAAAACGAAACTGGTGAAAGTTGTAAAGTACTAATTGATAATGTACATTTGTGGAAGATGATACAGAAAGCACTCATTAGCATATTGGTCGTATTCGTATTCCTAGGTAGTCTAGGTATTCCAATGTATGAACATACGTGCCTGCGTGAAAAAACGTCTATTAAAACACTTTTCAAAGCTTCAGATCATTGTAAAATTGAACAACACAAAGAACAGCAATATCTTCCTCCTTGCTGTGCTAAAGCAGTAAAAGAAACCGTTAAAGATGAATGTTGCACGGAAGAAATGACCTATTTGGCCATGACGTTCAATTTCTTTGAATTCACGGATACACCCATTTCATTTTTACCTTCAATTCCTTTTTCAGTTAAAAAAGTACAGTTATTCAGTTCGGTTCTGCCTTCCAATGAAACAGTGCTTTTTGACACGAATCCTGATCCACCGAGATCTTATGGAAGAAAATTACTTCCTAAACACAGTGTCTGGAGATTGTGATGACAACCGTTAATTCGTTTTAGCTTATTGAAGAATGAGCTACTTAAACTTATTTAGTTGTTATCGATTCAATCAATATGAAAAGCATAAGATTACTAGGCTTGTTCCTCTTAATGACTCAACTTACTTCCGCTCAATTGCAAGGAATCGTATTTGGGGTTCAAGAAGGAAGTCGGGTTCCACTCGCACAAGCAAAAATTAAATTAAAACACGCACAAATTAGTACAACAACCGATGATCGTGGTCGGTTCGAATTGATTCTTCCAAAAGAATTACCTGACACGATGTACATTACTGCATCTACTTACTATTCAGACTCTGTTATTATTACAAAAGCAGACCGGTTTGCTGGACTTGAAATTACACTTTACAGCGAAGAAATGCTCGATGAGGTAGTGATAGAAGTCAAACGAAGTACGACTTACATTTCGCGCTTAAATCCGTTGTATGTGCAACAGTTAGGCGAAGGAGAATTGAAAAAAGCCGCGTGTTGTAACCTTTCGGAATCATTTGAAACAAGTGCCACGGTTGATGTAAACTTGACTGATGCCGTTTCGGGTGCTAAGAAGATTCAGTTATTGGGCTTAGATGGAATGTACACACAAATGCAAATGGAGAATATTCCTTTTTTAAATGGTTTAGAAAGTTCATTTGGATTAAATACGGTTCCTGGAACATGGGTGGAATCCATTCAAATAACAAAGGGAACCGGAAGCGTTGTCAATGGTTATGAGTCCATGGCTGGATTGATCAATGTTGAATTCCGAAAACCTTCCACGATGCAACGACTGTTTGTGAATGGTTATGGAAATATCCTTGGTCGTGGTGAGCTGAATATTCATGGTGGACAAGTCATTGGCAAAAAATGGAGCACAGGAACATTTGCACATGGATCGGTGATGCAACAAGAGATTGATCGCAATTCAGATGGTTTCCGTGATGTTCCATTGAGTAAAACACTTTCGTTTTTGCACCGATGGGAATATGCTGGCGACCGATTTGAATCAAAGTTTGGTTTCACTGGTTACTATGATGAACGTCAGGGCGGTCAATTATCACGATTGTTGAATCGTTACGAAGCAACTACGACCAATCGCCACTTCGATGCATTTGCCAAAACTGGATTTATGTTTCCCAAAAAGCCTTACCAAAGCATTGGGGTTGTTTACCAATTCAAAGCACATGAATTGAATGGCATCTTTGGTAAACGCACTTTTTCTGGTGAAGAATATCGGGGCTACATCAATGCGATATACGACGGAATTATTGGTTCTACAACCCATAAAATCAAAGCTGGAGTTTCAGCAGTAGGGCAAGAGTTGACGCAGCGATTGGATAGTTTAACCCTAAAACGCCCAACATTTACGCCGGGTGTTTTTGCCGAATACACGTATTCAGGGTCACGAATAATTGCTGTTGTTGGTGCTCGATACGACTATCAAACTACCTATGGAGCGCAGTTTTCACCTCGGATTCATTTAAAATTTGTTGCAGATGAATACACGGATATTCGGATTACAACAGGTCGAGCTTGGCGACTACCCAATATGATCATCGACAACAGTTCACTTCTTGCAACCTCAAAAGCATGGTCATTGCCAACAGCGATTCAACAAGAAGTTGTTTGGAATTCAGGGGTTTCGGTTGTGCGACAATTCCAATTCTTTAAGCGGAATGCTAGTCTATCTGCTGATTTTTATCATGCGCGTTTTAGTCGACAATTGGTGGTTGACCGTGAACAATCTGTTGATACGTTTTACTTTCAATTCCAAGACAACAGTTCCTTCAGTAATACTTTTCAAACCGAATTGTCGTTTTCTCCAGCCAAACTAATTACGGTTCGTTTAGCGTATAAATGGTTGCAAGTAATTGCGCGTTACAATGGCGAACTCCAACAACAAATCATGATTCCAAAACACCGTGGATTATTCAATATCGCCTATACTTCCAGAAATAAACGCTGGGAAATTGATGCAACCTTGTCTGTTTATGGGAAAATGCGCTTGCACGATGTTCATTTGCCAGATGGAACGATTTTAGAAAATCAAGTGAGTGGGAGAGTACCACAGGTTCTCGGTCAAATCACGCATCATTTTAAACGATTTGATGTGTACGTTGGTGGCGAAAATTTAGCAAATTTTACACAGAAAGACCCGATAATCAGTGCAGCTGATCCATATAACATGGCTTTTGATGCAACACGTGTTTGGGCACCGATTTTAGGCACGGTTATTTATGCAGGATTTCGGTATGAAATTAAACGACCAAAAAATAAATAAAATGATGAAATTACCATTAATACTCATTTCCATTCTTGCACTAGTTGGAACGAGCTGGGGACAGAAAACCCCAAAAACACAAACCATTGTCATTCATACAAGTGCTGAATGCGAACAATGTGAGGAGCGATTAGAATCGGGTTTGAATTTCGCAAAGGGAGTTGTTTTTGCTGAATTGGATTTAACATCACAAGATGTGACCATAAAGTACAGCACCAAAAAAGTGACCCCAGAACAATTGCGTGAAATCATTAATAATTTGGGATACGATGCTGATGAAACAAAAGCAAATGCAGCTGCGTTAGACAAACTTCCATCGTGTTGCAAACCTGGTGGAATGGGGAAACCGAAGATGGAACATAATGAATAGGCTGTTGTGTGATTCTTAAAATCTTTACATGATCAATGTAGGCTCTGGATGTATCCAGAGCCTACTTGTAATCCGCAATCCCATCTGTCAATCCATAAAGTAAGCTCTGGATGCTTCCAGAGCCTACTTGGGTGGTCTCCCCAAAAGTGTGTAAATGCATCTATCAACCCTCAAAACTCATCTGACACTCCTCAAAACCTATCTGACACTCCTCAAAACCCGTGTGTCAACCCTCAAAACCCATCTGTCACTCCTCAAAACTCATCTGTCAACCCTCAAAACCCATCTGTCACTCCTCAAAACCCATGTGTCAACCCTCAAAACTCATCTGACACACCTCAAAACTCATCTGTCACTCCTCAAAACCCAACTGTCAACCCTCAAAACCCATCTGTCAACCCTCAAAACTCCTCGTACACATCTCAAAACCAATCTGTCACTCCTCAAAACCAATATGTCAACCCTCAAAACTGATCTGACAACTCGTAAAGTAAGCCTTGGATGCATCCAGAGCCTACTTGTACCCCGTAAAACCTGAATTGAAAGAAGCTGAAACAGCAGGAATTCTAATTATGCGAATAATTCCTATATTGCATTCAATTATAAACAATCAAATAACCTCATAAACAAACTTAACTGATGAAAAAGACGATCTATACTGCCTTGCTTTCCCTTGTTGGATTAAACCTCAATGCTCAATTTGTTGCTACTGTAGAAATCAAAGAACCCATTGAAGGTATTTGTAACGATCAAGAAGTTTATGCCTTATTTCCAATGCTGGATGGACAAGTTGAAGCTGTTTGCCCACTTACTGACGATGAAATTGTGAAACGCTTAAATGCGGAAGTGCAATTTTTGAAAGACAATCCGAAATTCAAAGGAGAAGGAATGGTGAGTGTGATGATTAACTGTAAAGGTGAAGTGGTTCAATGCAAAATAGATAATGAAACCAAAAGCACCGAATTGGATGAACAAATTGTTGCTATTTTCAAGACGATAAATGAAGGGTGGAAAGCAGGAAAACTCAATAAAAAATCGGTTGACAGTATCCTCTTGTATAGTTTTACTGTCAAAAAAGGGGTGATTTCATTTGATTAACAATAAACAACTAAAAGCGTGAACAACTATAAGCTATTGTTGAGTTTCTTGCTCCTCTCTACTTGTTCTTTTGGACAAGGAACAATGACTTTTTATGAGCAAGGTTTAGAAAAGGCTCAAGGTGGAGAATTAGAAGAAGCAATTCGGCTTTTTAGTAAATCAATTGAACAAGAACCCGCGGATTATTATTCTTGGTATAATCGTGGTATCGCTAAATCGATGCTTGATTTGTACGAAGAAGCATTACCTGATTTTGATCAAACCGTACAACTTGCGCCACATTATAAAAAAGGATTTCTCAATCGTGGAACAACGAAAAAACACTTGACCGATTATGCAGGTGCAATTGCAGATTATACCCTAGCCATCCAACTCGATTCAAACTATGCAGATGCCTATTACAATCGCGGGATAGTGTATGAATTATTGAGTAAAACAGATTCTGCATGCATGGATTTTAATCGATCTTTTCAAGCAGGATTACAGTCGGCAACAAAGAAAGTGGAACAATGCAGCGATACAACGAAGAAGTATAAAACAGTTCACCCTATTTTACGATTGGTAAAAACAGCCGACAATGATCAATATGGCTTTAGTTCCGATCAACCCATTAAAGTGGGATCAGGACCAGACGGTGGACCTGCAAATCAACGAGCATACCTCGATTTATTGCGCGATGCAAAGGGCAAGCCTGTTGGTTACAAGCGTGAAGGCAGTTGTTGTGGATATGACTCACCGAACGGAATGTTTGGCGTTGCTCTTGTTGACATTTATGAGATAACCTACCGTAACGAAAAAGGCAAAATAAAAAAAACGAATATCTACATTTCCTTTTACGATTACGAGGAGCCTCAAATCTTGTTCGGTTTTAAAACAATTGCAGTAAAATAAGGTTACCATTAGATAAAAATGGTCATTCAAAATCATGAAATGGTTGTATTATCTTGTCTTAATCAGTTGTGCTTCGTGTGCAACGCAACAAATGTCTATTCCTACACTAGATACTGTTAATGCTCCACCTGGAACAATTGAGATCAGTGAAAACAACTATTTTGACAAAACAGAGATTACGAATTTCAATTACCTAGAATACCTTTTCTGGTTGTCGAATCATTATGGCAAGGATTCAGAAACGTACATTGAAATGCTTCCTGACACGAATTGTTGGTTGAAAATAGATTCGGCAAGTTTGAATTTAACTCATTTTTATTTCAGACATCCAGCTTACCGAGATTATCCAGTAGTTGGTGTATCGTATCAACAGGCAACGGCTTTTACAAATTGGAGATCAGATCGCGTGATGGAATATTTGTTGGTTGTGAATAACATCATTGAATTCAAACCAAAACCTCCAGTTGATTCCCTTTTCACCATTGAAAAATACTTTACGGGGAATTATTATGGAATGAAACCGATGCTTGATTTTTATCCTTCTTATGCGTTACCAGATTCCGCAATGTATAGCCGTGTAATTCCATTCGCAGATTCGCTCAATGCTAGGAATAGTCGTTACTGCAAAAAGAATAGTTGCACAGCTAACCTCTATCTCGATTGCAATTGTATGAATTTGGCCAACGATGATTCGCTCCATACCCCAAATTCAGATTTTACCATGTCGGTTGATTGCTATGCTTGTCGAAAAGCACTCATCACGCATTTAAAAGGAAATTTACAAGAATTCATTCAAGAAGAAGGTTTAGCATTTGGTTTGAGTTTTATGGATCCGAACAGCACGAGTTATGCTGTTTTTCGCACAATCAATGATTCAACCAATGAGTTTACTGGATTTAGAAATAGTTGTTCGTATAAAAAAATGGGGAAATGAATGATGATTGTTGGTATTGATATGAATGTTGTAGGCTTTGGATGCATCCAGAGCCTACGTGAAAAATCGCAAAAAAAAATCCCGCAATCATTGCGGGATTTTTTTTTCAATATCATTTTAATTCGGATGCCATTCTGTATATGAAAAACGGCACAAAAACCGTGTAGGCGCGGGATGCATCACGCGCCTACACGGTTTTTTGATTTCAATCATTTCACAGTCACCGATCTACCACCTGTATTCGCTCTGAATTCAGGGGCATACAAACATTCTACAATTGCTGGACCGATACTCAGCGTTCCTTTTCCAGTTGCGAAGATTTCATAGGTAAACGTAGAACTTCCTTTTTTCAGGTTGTCAATGAAGAGTTCCGTAGAAGCATCTTTGCTCACTTCATAATAACTTGTTTCTCCCCAACGGTAACCCGAAAGTGCATTCACTGGTTCGAAACCAAAAGCATGTGGCGCGCGAACGTGAACAAACTCTAACGAACGATTACCCGTTACCGTGATTTTCACAATCAATTTTGTTCCTACTTCAACGATTTCGCCTGGAAGTACTTCTACCTCTTTGTTGTTGACTTTTTTGTAGAAATGACGCTCAACACGGATGTCTCCAGTCGATTTTTGTACCGAATCCTGATCGCTCAAATACGTTAAATGCATTGCTCCAAATACAGGCATATCGTTTGTCGCAGTAACTACAACGGTTGCTTTTCCGGTTGTAATGTCTGAACCTGTCCAAGAACGTTCTGTTCCAGCATTGTTTTTCAATACTCCTAGTTTGGTACCATCGCCCATACGAACGGTTACTTGTTGTGACAATTGTTTCGCTATGGTTGATTTATCTACCAATAAAGCATAACAAGCTGTAGTGGTTGCTTTGGTTGTTTCCCATGCATTGGCGCGTTTGTTTTGCAACAACCACAATTGCATTTGCTGCACTTCCTTCGGATTTTTACCACAAGCATCCATGAATTCAATGATGACACTTTGCGTTTCAATTTCCGATTGATTCCAGTAGTAACCGTTTTTATTCTCGTTCCAGTACATTCCCATTAGCGGTTTTACAGTGGCTTTATCAATCATGGAATTGCGGATTTTTTCAGCCAATACTTTGTCGCCTGAACGCAAAGCTGCCATTCCAACTAACGCTTGTGTATGCAAGTTGTAATTTTTCCAAGAATCGGCTAAACACGAACGGTAGTAAGTTACTGCTTCCGATGTTTTTTCGGTGAAATACGAACGAGCAACAAGCCAATGAACGGTAAGATCAGATAAACCGCTGTGAACTTTTTTCTGCTCTTTGGTCAATAACGCAAATTGTTTTGAATACCAATTGTCTAAATGCGCCAATGCTTGATTGATCATTGTTTCGTCCACTTCAATGCCCAATGCTTTTAATTGACCAAAACCGCTTACAATGTGTTGCGTGATGTATACATTACTGCTTTCATTGCCAAACCAGCCCCAAGCACCATCGTAGGTTTTGAGGGTTTTTAATTTAGCCAATGCTTGCTCAATGGAAGTGTTGAGTGTATTCTCATCGAATAATACAGCTAAACGGGCACGTTGATCTTTTTCTGCTTGTGCATCCATGACCCACGGTGTTTCATTCATGATAATTGCTTTCAATTCTGGATTGAGATCCAATTGAGCCATAAACGCAGAAGGATCGTCTTGTTTCCACGCTTCAATGATGCGTTTGAAATCTGGATTGTCCTCAATGATTTTTTGCGCCAATACATTTCCGAAATAACGCGCAAATGTTTGTTCCGCACATTCATACGGGTATTCCATTAAATATGGAAGCGACATTAAGGTTGTCCACAAAGGTTGTGTTTGCACCTCTAATTTTAAACTGATTTTCTCATCAGTGACGTTCAATTTGCCCAATTTATCTAGCGTAAACGTCGATTCACCTGCCGTCACTTTTGCAAATGGTAATGATTCGGTCAATTGAACACGGTTGCTCAAGATCGGAACGGTGCGTTTTTCTCCATCGCTAAATGAAGCAGTTGTTGTTTCAATAGCATAAGCTACGAGTGACAATTTTCCTTCTGGAATAACCAATTTCCATGAAACATCAGTTGTTCCGTTTGCTCCAACCGTCGATTTTACTTCCGTGATGGTTCCAAATAAGGCAGTCACATCTTTTTCTGTATACGGATCAATGAAACGTAAGCGGCTTGTTGTAGTGACTTGTTCTGCTGTTTGATTGCTCACTTTCGCTGTAAATAGCACCGCATCACCTTCACGGTAAAAACGCGGAACATTGGGTGTGATCATGATTTCTTTCTTCGCAGTAAACGTAGCTTCGTCATAACCCATTCGCATATCTTTTGCGTGCGCCATTGACATAAAACGCCAGCGGGTAAGGGCATCAGGCAATGTGAAACTGAAACGGTACGAACCATCAGCTTCTGGCAGAATATGCGGATAGAAAAAGGCTGTTTCATTGAAATTGGAGCGCAGTTGAACGGGGTTGTTTTGCTGATTATCATTTTTTGATTCTGCTTCTGAAACTTTAGAAGAAAGATAGTCTACTGATAAGTCTTTCGAAGTTGAATAGCTGTAAGTTGCGCTGGCAAGGCTATTACCAGATACACCTGGTTTCGCAAAGTAAGTTCCTCCCATCGACGATTCTTCCATATCATAAAACATTCGACCTTCCAATCGATCAAAACCATAATCGTCGTATTCATACGATCTCCATCTGTTCATTTCGATGCCATACGGTTGTGCATAAGGAATAGACCAACTCGTATTCACATAATCGGGATAGAAGAGGTTGTAGTTCCAACCATGTCCTTCAAATTGATCCAAGGAAGCATCGTACATGCCAACCAATAGTTCTGCTGGAATGGCTTTTTCTGATTGATCAGTTACGATCACTGACCATTCTTCTTTTGCTCTTGGTCGTAAAAAGTCACGTTGTGTTGCTAATTTCACGATTAAACGCTCCTTTAAGTTTTCTACCTCAATAACAGCTGCTTCTTGTTCTACATGACCATTGATCATCCATGAAAACTGAATTGAATACTGGTGTTTTGCATCTGTTGGAATGGTGGCTTTCAATTCTTTTTTGTTTTTCAATTGAATCCATTCTGACTTGATGAATTGATTATCGCTGAAATATTCTGCAAAAACGGTGAGTGATTTGCGCGAAGAACCAATGGATGTTGTCACTTTACTTCCTGGTTTTGCACTAATTGGTTGTGTGTATACCCAGAAATTGGATTCATGTTGTTTTTTAGCTTTTGGACTAATCCACGCAAAATTTTCTACTTCTTCAATTGAATTGCCCGTATCATCTTTCGTTGCAAGTGAAACACGGTAATTCCCTACGTTTTGCAAAAGGAGCTTATTTAAATCCAATGCTGTTCCAGACTGAATGGTTCCTTCTGAAACATTCGTATAATCAATTTTGGTGTCTTCTTCGAAATAAGCATATTCAAGGAAGCTTTTTTGAAAAGTAGGACGATCAAAATCATGAAATTCAGCTGGATTTATACCTGTTAAAAGCGCTTTTCCAGGTACTTGTTTTTCGAGTTTCCACGATACTGCTTGTGATTTTTGAGCAACTCCTGAATTGTTGGTAATCTCAATCAAGACAGTGTTGGTTTCACTTGAAATATAGGTTGAATTAAAAGCTGCTGAAAGGGATAGCCGTTCTTTTCCAATGTATAAATAGGAATCTGCTTGTTGTGTCTCACCCGTTGGATCAGTAGCAGTAGCATTCATGGAATAACTTGTTCCAAGAATTTGATTGTCTCCTTTTTCTGCTAAAAATTTCACGCTGAACATTCCTGTTTCATCGCTTGTCGCATTCAATACTAGTTCATTGTAATCTGACATGCTACCTCGGTAATTCCAAGGGAAATAACGTTGTTCTGCAATCACAACAACAACTTTCGATCCAGCAATCGGATAACCAGCTAGTGCTTTTACATGACCAGAAATGGTTACAGAATCGCCCATCGCATATTGTGTTTTCACGGTATCAAACACCACTTCAAAGGTTGGGCGTTTGTATTCTTCTACACGAATTCCAGCATATCCAACACCTTCATTGATTTGTAAGCGAATCGACCCCAGCATATATCCAGCTAATGGAAGTGTAAAACTCCCTGAAACCGAACCGTATTCATTCGTGCGTTGCGTTTGGTTGCCAATCACTTGACCATTCATGTCGGTTGCTTCTAAACGCACTTGGAAATTCGGTACAACACCTCTTTTTTTGTCGTTGTCTTCGTAAGCGATTGCTTTGTAATGAACTGTTTGTCCAGGTCTGTAAATACTGCGATCAGTATAGACTTGCACTTTCGTTACCAAGGATTCGGAATTATAGGGAGAATAGGTGTATAAATTGCTAGAGACACTATCACCTTTGTAATCCACGGTAAATTCATACTGACCTGTATAATTGGAAACAGACATTCCGTTTTTGTCGGTGGTTGTTTTTTCGAGGAACAAACGTTTTGCTTGTTCAAAACCATACACATTTCTGTAATAAGTGACGGTTGCACCAACCACTGGTTTTCCGGTCAAGCGATTTACAATTTGCAACGTTGTTTTGCCATCGTTCTGTTTGCTTTTGACGTATAATTGGGTGTTCTGAATTTGTTTGTAGGCAAATCCATTCACTTTAAACAAACTGTCAATTGAGCATGCATCTGCAATTTTCTGTTCCGATTCTCCAACCATTATTAGGTAACTTCCAGTCGTTGGGAAAGCAGGTAGCATAAAATCTTTATCGTGTGGCAAATATCCCTCGCCAATTTCCAACGATACTGTTTTACTATAGACTTCCTTTAAGGTTAAATTCTTGAGTGGGTTTTGATTGGAAACGGTTAATTGTTTTTCAATGTGGTACACTTTCACAACTGCAGTTGGCACATTCCGATAAGACAAATTCAATAACTGCGATTGAGCTGGAATGATGTCGTTTTTGAGTGACAATTCCAATGACTGTTCTTTGATGCGTTTTTCTAATTTATTCACTATTTCAATTCCTTCTCCTTTCGGGAATGCGGTTGTAGCTCGTTGAATAATTGCCAATGCTTTGAGGTTGTCTTTTGCACTTGTAGTATTGGTTTTCCAATTGTAATTCAGCGCACTCCTATATAAGTCATTTGCCAAATAATAACTTACAACGATGGCTGCCTCGCTGTTGAGTTTGTATAACTCTTCTAATAAACGTTGAAAAGCTGCCGTTTTTAATTCCTCACCATTTGAGCCTGTATAATTACTCTTAACAAAGTTTAATCGGTCTACTTGACAGCGAGTATAGTTGGTGTAGCGTTTCGTTTCTTTGTGCAAACGCTCTAAATGATAGTACAATTGCAACGTTAAATCTTTTGCAGCAGTATAATCTTTTGATAATGGAAGTGAATCGGTGGTTGAAAATAGCAAGGGATCACTGAGTGAAGATCCATTGTTGTTATAAGACCATCTGTTGTAGCTATACTGATGTTGATCAATGTACGATTGGGCAAGGTAATCAAACAAGGTTGGAATTTCTTTCAATGTGTTGTTGTATGAACTGGTGTCTTCGCTAGAATTTAAGTAGAAACAACTTTTCATGGACCATTCCATCAATTCTTCAGTGTGATTCAAGGCTGCACGTTCATGAAAAGCGATCAATAACTGACGGTTTTCATTGTTGATAGCAATGGATTTGTCACCCATTTTCCATTGTTTGCTCTCTTCATTTTCACCTAGAGATAAATCATTTAACGATTGCGCTAAGTTCCAATGTAAAATATTGCTAAAAGGAACAGGCAATTGATCTACTTGTTGGTTATACGCCCAATAGAATTGTTCAAAATCTTCCGATTCATACATGCCATCATAGAAACACTGATTCAACCGATCCAATGTTTTCCAATATTCCGAAACGTTATTTTCAGCGATCGCTCTTTTCTGCAATACCTGAATTTGCTCAACTGCTTTTCGGGGAAGTCCTTCTTTTTGAAGTTGATCTACGAGTGTCCAATCATAAGAAGTTGGCGCTTTATCGAACTTGATGGCAGGATAACGGTTAACAGTCAGTGTATTTTGAGCTAAAGTCAAGTTGTTGAAGATGAACAATGACAACATCACAAATAATAGTCGTTTCATATTGGGTATTTTTTTCAAAACTACGGTATTTGTGCAGAATGGCGTGTTGCTGATATGTTAATTGAATAGAAAATTCAGTATAAGATCGTCTCAAAACCTCTTTCAAAAATTCAACATCCTCATTTACTAATGTAAATTACGGTGTTAAATTTTAATCGCGCCTCGATGAATGAATTTTGCAACGATCTTAGTATTTTAGAACACCAATTTACAAATTGCTCAGATGGTAACAACCGAACATGTTAGGCAATTGGCACTTCAATTTGCTGAAAGCACCGAAGAACCACACTTTGAAAAAACCTCTTTTCGGGTGAAGGGGAAAATTTTCGCCACCATGAACGAATCTGATTCGACGATTGTTCTCAAGTTTACAGAGCTCCAACAATCGGTGTTTTGTGTGTTTGATGCAACTGTTTGTTATCCTGTTTCCAACAAATGGGGCAAACAAGGTTGGACAATGGTGCAATTGGAGAAAGCCGAAGGAGCATTCGTTGAAGATTGTTTGAAAACGGCCTATTGCAATGTGGCGCCAAAAAAATTGGCAGCAAATTATTTATCTATTGAAGATTCAGAATGATGCGATCCATTGTCCTTATAGGAATGTTATTTACTGCTCTAGTTGGTTTTTCGTGTATGAACGAATTAGCCATTATAAATGGTGTTTCCAAAGTAAAAAGAAATGCATGGGAATTAATTAAGCCAACTGTTGAAAAAACTGAGTTAGCCAACTACATTCTAGGAGCTGAAAAGATGTGCGGTGAAGAACTTGGTTGTAGTGATTTAGTAATCGCTTATTTCTATGCTGGTGAATTTAAAAAGGCACTCGATCTTTCGACCCGTTTGGTTGCTAAGTTTCCAAGGAAGTATGAAGTGGTAATGACCCATGCGGCAGCATTGGAACTCAATGGGAATTATACAGAAGCACTTCGTTTTATTGAAAAAGGAATGGCCATCAATCCCTCTTCACATGAAAATTCCGAATGGATCCATGTTGCCATACTCAAAGATAGAATCGCAGGTGGAACAGCTAATTCAATTCTAGGATTTGATTTCGGAAGCGGTGATTATCCCATTCTTCCTGAAGTAATAAAAAACAAGCGACAAACACTTGAGCAACTTAGCTTTCAATTGACAGAGCGGTATTATTTCATCCCAAAAAGCGATCGTCAATTTGGGGTTTTGCTCTATGAATACGCCAATTTATTGTACCTAAATAATTTTAAAACGGCATCTCGTGAATATTACGACATGGCATCTGAATACGGTTTTCATCCTCCAGTTTCCAGAGCATATACAGATACAACGGCAGTTCAATTAAAAAATTCAGTTCCAAAAGTAAGTCTTCCATCAGAAGCATCGAAAAAGGAATATTTAGACAACTTTACAATGAAAAAGGAGATAACTCTTTTCATTCAAATGGCACTTACTTGTGGCTTTCTGATCTGTATCTCATTTGTTGTTTTTTGGAGAAGAAGAAAGAAGCAAATTTAAGATGCAACAGATTCCTACTCCTCAGCACCGCGGCAAATGGCGCCGTTATTTCGGAAAAGAATACTTCATTTTTAAACGTCGTTTGAAATGGTTGACGGAACGAAAAAAATGGGCGAAACAGAAAACGTCCGGAACAGAACAGTGGTTTGACGTAAAAACACACCGTTCCATGATTTTGCGTCCGCTCAAAGATGTGGAAATGTATTTGCAGGAAAATAAACGCACCAATTTGCGTTTGGCCATTCAGCACATCAATGGTATCGTTATTCGGCCAGGAGAAACCTTTTCATTGTGGAAATTGGTTGGTCGACCCACAACACGAAAAGGGTATTTAGAAGGGTTGGTTTTGCAAAATGGCACCATTCAAACGGGCATAGGAGGTGGTTTATGCCAATTGGGAAACTTGTTATTTTGGTTAGTTGCACACAGTCCACTTACGATCACAGAACGGTATAGACACGGCTATGATGTATTTCCAGATGTGAACCGAAATGTGCCTTTTGGAGCAGGCGCAACCCTATCTTACAATTACATCGATTTACAAGTGAAAAATGAAACCGACTGTTCATTTACCATTGCTTTGTGGTTAGACGAAACCCACTTGAATGGTTCGTTAAAATCGGGAATAGCATTAAACACCATTTTTCACATCGAAGAACGCGATCACCAAATGAATCAACAATTTTGGGGAGGTTATTCTCGTCACAACCGCATTGTACAAATTGCCACTCATGCTGATGGAACCTGCGTGGAGAAATTATTGGTAGAAAACCATGCGATCATGCGGTACAGTCCATTTTTAGAAAATAAAGCTGACTAATTTTCTTAAATAGAGACGATTCAATTCAAGTATATTTTAGCGTAGGTCTTCCAATTTATAAGAGCAAAAAAAACGCCTGATCAAAGACCAGACGTTTTAATAACTTTATGAAAAATGGAATTTATTCCTCATCTTCATCATCGTCGTCAGCTGGTTTAGTAGCTCCACGAGCCATTTTAACCGAAACAACTACAGCGCTTTTTGCATCCAAGAATGTCAAACCGTCAATGTTAATATCACCAACACGGATCGATTGACCGATACGCAATTTAGCAATGTCAAGAACGATAGCATCTGGAAGTGCACCTGGCAAACCAATTACTTTTAAATTACGGTAAACTTGTAATAATTTACCCCCTGCTAATACACCACGTGATGCACCTACCAAACGAACAGGTAACGCGATTTTAACTGGTTTTTTCTCGTCTAATTGAAGAAAATCAATATGGGTTACTTTTCCTGTTAATGGATTTTGTTGCAATTCTTGAATAATTGCAGTTGCTTTCGTTCCTTCAACATCCAATTCAACTTGGAATACATCTGGATTGAAAACCAATTTTTCAACAGCAATGTCTTTAACGGAGAAATGTGTTTGAGTACCTTGACCGTAAAGAACGCATGGAACCATCCCTGCATCTCTCACTGCTTTAGCATCTTTTTTCCCTACGTTCGCTCTAAGCGAACCGCTCAATTGTGATACTTTCATGTTTGTTTATTATGAGATTATAAAATGTGTACTTATGGATTCATTGTGTACCAAACGGTTGATCACGTCGGCAAACAAATCAGCAACTGAAATCACACGGATTTTGTCACTTGCTTCTTTCAACGGAATCGTGTCCGTTACAATCAACTCTGTTAATCTTGAGTTATTTATGCGTTCTATTGCTGGGCCAGAAAGCACGGCATGTGTACAAAACGCACGCACACTTAAGGCTCCTTTTTCCATGAATAATTCAGCAGCTTTAGTCAATGTTCCTGCCGTGTCACACATGTCATCAATGAGGATTACATCTTTTCCAGCAACTTCACCAATCACTGTCATTTCGGCAATTTCATTGGCTTTTTTACGGTGTTTATGGCAAATTGCTAAACCTGTATCTAATTTCTTAGCATAAGCATTGGCTCGCTTTGCTCCACCAGCATCAGGTGCTGCCATGATCAAATTACCTGTATCCAATTTTTTCATTTCGTTGAAAAACAAAGTAGAGGCAAATAAATGATCAACTGGAACTTCAAAAAATCCTTGAATTTGATCAGCGTGTAAATCCATCGTCATAACGCGATCCACTCCTGCAGCTTGCAACATGTTGGCAACCAATTTGGCGCCAATTGCAACACGCGGTTTATCTTTACGATCTTGACGAGCAAAACCGAAATATGGAATAACTGCAATGATTTTTCGGGCAGAAGCACGTTTTGCCGCATCAATCATTAACAATAATTCGAATAAATTCTCTGTTGGAGGCATGGTTGATTGCACAATAAACACATCTTGACCACGCACTGTTTCTTCAAATGATGGTTGAAATTCGCCATCGCTAAACACCACAACTTTCACATCACCAAGTGCAGTTCCGAACTTCGTAGCAACTTGCTCCGCGAGTTTCTTGGAGGCTCTTCCTGAAAATATTTTAATACCGGCAGACATATTCAACCATTTTTGAGAGGGGCAAAGATACGGATTTATTCTTAAGACAAGTGTTTTATAGTTGGAAATGGGTCGATTTTATTTTGAGGTGCTCGGTTACTTCATATCCTTTTTTTTAACAATGCTCTTGGACGTGCATTTCACCTCTACGAGGCGATGGTTGTTGGATGTTTAATTGGTTAAACTATTTTGTCCCTCTGGGACAATGGAATTAAGTTAAGAAAATCAATATTCACTAGTTCACTATAGTGTCACATGAATTCTAGTAAATAGTTTGGAATACAACAAGTCACGTAGTGACGCAACAGAGTAAAATGAATTACGAAAACTACCATTTGCCCCGCTAGGGGTAAGATCCATACTGCACTTTCCAGCAGGTTTTATGGTGGAACAAAATGAACTGCCCTCTAGGATAATGTAATTTAAGTTAAGGATTCGAAATCAGGTTATTATCACAAAATCTCATGTTATTACTGTTGTCGATCTAACATTTCATCAACTCTATGGCTTTTCATTCATTTCCGTTTCAACCACCTTGGAAGAATAATTGAACCAATAATCAAATACGGAAAATAACTAATCAATCGCCAAAGGATTGCCATTCCAGCCAATAAAATTGCACTTGTTGTGAGATCTGAAAGCAATTCACTAAATGCCCATTCTGCCGTTCCACTTCCACCAGGAGTTGGTGAAATACGCAAAAACATCCACAGTACTAATTGTTTGGCGAGCACTTGAATGTGTTGCAGAAGTCCCAAACTGATAAACGCTTGAAGAATAAAATTGATGACCAAATACCGTGATGTCCACGAACAAAAGGTGGCAAAAAAAGTGCGCAACCAAAAACCAATACGCTCTTTTTTCATACTTATTGCCGTTAATGCCACATCTTCTCCGACCTGTGAAGCATTGGTTTTCCATCGGTTGATGATGGGCAAACGGGTTACGACTGTGAGTATGTTTTTGAGTAAATACGGAAATTGAAACAAACTCAAATACAACAATCCACATAAGGTAGCGAAAACGGCAAATCCTGTCCAGAAAAGCTTCATCACCGTTCCAGATTGATCAACAGTAGCGGGTAATAATTGATCTGATGAAACAAACAAGAATACAAGCGGAATGAGAATGACGTAAAATAAATTGTCGAAAAAAGCGGTAATAATGACAATTGCAGTTGATCTTCCTAAAGCAATTTTTTCGCGCTGTAAAATAAACATGGCAACTGTTGCGCCACTCAAAATTCCTGGTGCGAGTGCAGATGCAAATTCCCACAACATGATTACTGTAAAACTCCTTCGCCAACTGAGCTCTCGGTGTGTGAGAATACGAATGCGCCACATATAGGCTAAGTCGCGACCAACCATTGCAATCAAAGCCATGAAAATCCAGAAAAAGGTTTGAAGATTCCAGTCAATTGCTGCAATTACTTCCCACGCTTGTCGTTTTCGGTAATTTCCATTCGCATCGGCCTTAAATTCAGCAGAAGTGGTGAAATCAATGTGTCCATTTTTATTGGAGTCAAACCAAGAATGTGTGCCAGTTCCTGTTTCAACTTGCTCAAATTCAACTTGCGACATGCTTCGGTAAAACAACCATCCTGAAATTCCCAATCCGAGCACCAATGCTGCTAAAATGCGCCATTTACTAAAGGCTTTTCCGATGGTTTCGGGTTGATTCATGGTTTGAATTTCAACGTTTCTTCCACATCCCAATTAGCGCGCAATTTTTGAGTCAAGGTATAATGAAGGACTTCTTCAGGTTGCGTTTTTGTTGTATAATTTCCAGGATCCCAGCGACCATTCAGATTTGTGTCTCTGATACATCGAACGCTGTATTGACCTGGCACAATTTGATTGAACAAAACAAACGAAGCTCCACTTTTTTTAATGGTCGAATAAACCGTTTTTTCATTTTGAATCAATTCGACAATCCATTGACCTTCCAACGAATCGGCATTGATCTTTAAATTACTTAAATCGGCTGTCAACAAGGTTGTATAGTGAAACGTAACTGAATCACTCGGGGAAATGGTACCTTGAATGGCAGCAGGATCAAAATGGATGCTAAATGACTGATCTGTTTTAGGACTTGGAAGAATTCCCCATTCATTTTTGGCACCTGAAATGACGCTGTACGTAATGGGATTTCCTTTGACAGATCGAACAGAAATGGCGGCGAGATCCACATTTTGTGTGATATCATTGACGTGAAAAAACAAACTATCACCAGCTTTCCAATTCGTTGTTGGATTCACTGGTTTGATCTGTAATGGAATCATACGATCTTTTACAGGCAAGGATTTAGGGATCGTATCTTCACCATAAACGAATTGATAACTTATTCCGTTTGACATAGGGAAAGTGACCAATAATGAATCGTTGGAAAACGTTTGAATTCGTTCAACTTCAGACCCGTTTACACGTAATTGTGTTTCATCGATTTCGGCTATGTTATAGATTCGGAGTAAACCTGGTGATAAAAAATCAACTTTTAGTTTGGAACGAATGGGTTCAGGACTATACATTTTAAGTACTACTGGCGTTGTGTCTGAAAAGGAAATGGGTTCATTGGAAAAACCAACAACTTCATCTACTTGGGGCAATTGGTCTTTGTTTTTATCTAAAAAAGCGAATAAGTCAAGTGGTACCTCTTTGAGGTAGGAAAACTGAAATTCACCTTTGATAGTGGAACGTGTAGCATAAAGCGGTTTGGCTGTATATGGATCACTTCCAGGAGGATACAATCCCACCGAAACACCATTCACAACTTGATTGGAATACGCATTAACAACTTTTCCTTTGTAAGAAAGCGAATCAATCAGTGTACCTGTTGCAAAAACAACTTGCATAATGGAATCGTTTCCTTCATTCAAATCGCGAATTGCGCCATTTAATAAAAGAATATAGGTTGTATTGGGTAACAATGATTCTTCCCAAGAAATAGTTAGAGTACGATTTTTACGCTCGGATGTCAGCTTACCCACCGAAGGATTCATGGTGATTGTGTTGTTGACATCATTCAAATTGAAGTATTCATCAAAGGTCAACGAAACCTGATTTCCACTAAATTGAGTTGCTCCTTGTTCAGGAGTTTGTTTGATTGGTTTAGGCGCATAAAAATCTTCTTCCCCACCAGTCAGCGGAATAATATCTGCGCAAGAAGCGAGTAAAAGTGCTGTAAACAGCGTTAGAAACAATGAGATCCTAGCCATTGACATAGTTCAGTTAAATAAAGGACATCTGTTTCATCAAAATCATTTAATTCGGTACTGTCGACATCCAAAACAGCGACCACCGCTCCATTTTTTTCGATCGGAACGACCACTTCACTCCGCGAATCGCTGCTACAAGCAATGTGACCAGGAAAAGCATCTACATCAGGAACTAGCAGTGCTTCATTGCGTTCCCAACTTGCGCCACAAACACCTTTTCCTTTCGAAATGCGGGTGCAAGCAAGTGTTCCTTGAAACGGCCCGAGCACCAATTGTTCGCCTTCAACAAGGTAAAAACCAACCCAAAAAAAACCAAAAGTCATGTTCAACACCGCACTTACATTGGCAAGATTGGCAATCAAATTTGGTTCACCTTGCACCAACGCATGTATTTGCGGAAGCAGTTGTTCGTATTTTTCAATTTTTGTATCAGCTGTTATGGATAAGGACTCTGCCACGCTTTTTTTCTACAAAAATAAGGAATAGTATTCCTTACATACGCTTTTGGCATTTTTACACCATCTTTTTTGATATTTTGCTTGTTTGTAAAAGATAATTTTGCTTAACTTAATTTAGAAAACACCAATATGCTAGATTTAACACAATTAGACAAAGTTCTTTTTTTAGACATTGAAACCGTTCCAGAAGTGTACCGTTTCGCTGATGTAGAAACCTCAACTGCCAAGTTATTTGAGTCGAAAAACATGCGGTATAAAACGGATGAAAAAACCTTCGATCAAGTCTACGATGAAAAAGCAGGAATTTATGCTGAGTTTGGAAAAATTGTCTGTATTTCAGTTGGATTTGTCAGATCAACAGCAACAGGAAGAATGATTTACATCAAATCGTATGCACACGATGATGAAGAAACTTTGTTGCGTCAATTTGTTCGCTTGCTAGAAGACAATTACAACACGCCAGACAAACGGTTGTGCGGTCACAATTCCAAAGAATTCGATATTCCGTTTATTTGTCGCCGTTTATTGATCAATGGTATTCGTTTGCCCAACGTTTTGAATTTGGCGGGGAAAAAACCATGGGAAATTCAGCACCTTGATACCATGGAGTTGTGGAAATTTGGCGATTATAAAGCGTACACTAGTTTAGCCTTGTTGTGCAATGTATTTAAAATCCCTACTCCGAAAGATGATATTTCTGGAGCAGATGTAGCCCGTGTTTACTACGAAGAAAATGATCTAGAACGCATTAAGATTTACTGCGAAAAAGACGTCATTGCCCTGATTCAATTGTTTTTGCGCATGAATGGAGAAGACTTGATTGATGAAGGGAGTATTGTGATTAAGGAATAATGATTCCTAGTAACCTGAGTTCGACTTCAACTGAGTTCAATTAGGTCTAATCATGTACCTCTTTTCGGAACTATAACTTCAGGTAACGTATCTGCGGCCACTTGAAGGATAGCATTCTTAAACAAGTGACTCAATGCCATATTGTACATCAATGAATCATTCGTATTCGGTTGTACGTTTTTATAATCAATCGTACCATGGCATCCAAAACAATTCATAGAACCCGTTGTGTAATTGCCCGAAAAATTGAGCTGAGAAAACGTTTCCATGGTATTATTTGAAAGAGCTCGCGTTCCATTTAAGGCTTTCACACTCAAAAGACCTAAATACCCATTTCCTGGTTTATAAGCGTTGTTTGGGTAATCTAGCCAAATTGCTCCTTTGTAAAAGTAATGTTGCCATACCTCTTTTTTCTTTGCAAGTGCTCTTTTGACATTCGCATTCAATGATACGATGCCCGCATTGTTGGAAAGATCACGTTCCGTAGGCACAGCATTACTGGTAAATGAACGAGCGATCCCCAATGGATAGATGTTAAAACAATTATAGAATCCTGAAAACGTAGCTGGATTGTTATTCATCAAACAATTGCCAATCACATTGTTTTTCTTGTAAAACAGGAAATTTTTGTCACTCAACGTATCACCTAATAATGGATAACCAGCGTGGTCCCATTTATAATCTGGCATCAAATTATCATGTTCAAAGGTTGACCAAATAAATTCTGGGTGATTGGCAACAGTTCCAATAATGTGCATTCCTAAAAGCGCAACTTTCACAACAGATGTTCCATTAGCAGTTGTCATTTTTGCCCATGTAGTATAATAATCCTTCATTCCTTCTTTCAATGAATCTGCAAGAATCCAGGACGTTTTTAATTCTACACATCCTTCGGGATAATTCAATTTGTTGTAACCCAATGCATTTAATTGTTGCTGAATTTGCGCATCACGCGAAGCGGAGCCTTTGTATTGATTGTAAATGGCTGTGAATTTGGGAAGGTATTCTTGCTGAAAATCGAACATTTTCTGATTTACATGAATCGTATAATAGATAGCGCGATTAGCTGCAGTTGAATCATACAGCACCCCATTTGTTCCAGCTTGAGTAGAATCACTCAATTCAATGGTGTCGCCTAACGAAACCAAATTATTGTCTACTTGTACATACTCCTGAAAAGGTGCGATTTTATTAGCAGAACGTGTGAGCGATAAGAATTTTTGCCATGCCCATAAGTGAAACACTTCGTTTGGTGCGTGTTTAGATAGAAATGGTGTATGATCATTAGGAGCCGCAGTTGTAGATTCTGTGAACCAACTCGCTGGAGCTGGAACATTAGCAATGGGTTGTATGTTTTGATCATTTTTTAAATACCAATACAACATTCCTCCTAACGAACTGATGACAATCAATACAATTAATAATGTGCTCTTTTTCATAGTGGTAATTTTCTGTAAATAGTCGATTCAACTAACTCATGGTGTTAAACTGCGTCCAATATACAGAAAATAATGAATGAGAAAGGTTGAAATGATCCCACGACATTACCCTAAAAGTGGTATACGGAATTCGAGAAATTAAGAAAAAGAGTTAAGGTTCTGTAAATAAGTAATATATAATTGGTTGTCAAAAGGGTGAAATGCAAAATATACCATGAATAGGGTATATAATTGTGGTGACAAATAAATGCTACTTATTACCGAATAATGAGTTAGAGTATGTATAAACTGAATTCTAAATCTAAAGTCGAACGGCGGTTATTACGATAAACAAAAATAGGTGAGTGGTTTTTTCATAAATAGCTTGTTGATTTTCATTAACAAAGAAATTAAATTCGCTAGATTTCTGTTATTTATTCAATTTGCTTTTCAAATCCAAAATTTCTTGTTCCAGTTTCTCAATGTATTTTCGTTGAGATTCCAAAATATGTTCAGGAATTGAATAAATATGGTTTGTTCTTAAATAATTACCATCGGCATTATCCTTAAAAACAAAATGGTGAACTTCTTCTGGTTCATAAATATCTTCGATTGGCACTTGCAAAATGACAGCTAATTTTTGCCATTCATCTTCTCTTATTTTTACAGAACCTTTCTCCTTTCTATTATAGGTAGAAACATCCATACACATTTTAATTGCCATAAATTGTTGAGAATATGATCGTTTTGTTCGGATCCTAATTAGATTAGTTTTTTCCATGATCTAGGGGTTAAATAATAGTGCATAAAATTGCAATAAAATTGAAAAACAAAAGCATGTTGAATATAATATCTTTTATTTATTTTCGTTCTAAGGTTAACGTTAGCTATTCATGATCAGCGCTAAATTCATGAGTAAAAACAATCCCTTCGGTGGAATGAGAAGTAAACAATATATTTTCCATCCTTAGCATTAAGGCTTAATAATTTTGACTCCAACCTTATTTTTTTTAGGGTTGGAGTTGTTTTATCAAATAAACTTTTTTTTTATGAGGACTATACTATTATTCCCTGCATTAATTTTATCACTTTTATTAAATGCACAAGATGAAATCAAGGTTACTTTAAATTCTTATGGTAAACCTTACTATCAAAAGGAACTAAATGCAGATCGGGGAATGACAGTATACAAATCTGATAGCTTTTCATTTGCTCAAATATTACCAAGAGAGTATTATAATTTGGGGAAACATACAGATACACTTGAACTTATTATAAATAAAAACGAAAATTCCGAAAACAATGTCAATCCATACAATGTGGAATGTAAAAATTGTGGAGATATTCGTTTTACTCATTTGATTCAGAATGACTCAAACTTTTTTACATTTACCTTTGAAGAAGATTTTGTGAAATTCATTGCAACCTTTGAAAAAAATCCTCATGGAATGCACTCATCGGCTCTATTAGCTGATGAAATTCAGGATACTTTGATTGGTTATATTCGATTAAAAAACACTTTTATACATTACTCACCACTAAAATCAATCCCAAATTTTAATATTGCCTTAGTTGACAAGAATTTCAATGGAAGAATTGACAGTACAGATTTTGTTTCGGTCTCCAATGACGAGTTCTTTTTTACTATTAAAAATGAACACGCTAATGAGGTCAGAAAAGTTAAAATAATTGAGATTCATGGGGTGCAGTATAAGTTTAATATGAGTGACGATGGGACAATGAAAATCAGTTTAACTAGAGTTGAGAATAAAGTAACTCCAGATTTGATTTTTTCCGACACATTAAGAGATTTACAATTCGGAAAAAAATCATTGTATGGAAGTCTTGAAAACAATGATTATGTCTTAATTTCTTATTGGTCGGAATTTTGTTCCCCTTGTGTCAAAAATGTTTCTAACTTAAATAAAATAGCTAAAAATGTAGAAGTAATAGGGCTTTATTCTGGTCGTGTCGGACTAGAAAAACTGTCGGAAATGTATTCTATCGAATATTATAATATTGATTGTTCGGAAGAATTAAAGGACGCTTTTAATCTAAGTGGTTTCCCTAATTATATACTCATAGATAAGAACAAAAAAATCGTTCTTAATACGCGTGATTTGGATGAGATTCTAAAACTTATTTAGTTATGGTTGGAGTGTTTTGTAATGAAATTGAGCAAACCAATATTGTTTGAGAAAAGCTGGGTCAATTGCCTTTAAATAATAGTACAATCTATTTATATGACGAATCTGATTTTTTTTGGAGACTTTAATTATCCTTCGAAAATACCATATCAAAATATTCTTGTGGTATGTTTTGACCAAAAGCAAAAGCAGTCGATAAGATAAATGCGAAAATGAATAGCGTCTGTTTCATTTATTTTTAGATTTTGCTGTCTAAATAAACAACCAAGTTATCAAAACTTATTAATTAGAAATAATTAACGTTCAAAAGTAGAATGAAATCTAAGGTTTAGAGGCTTCTTGTTTCAAGAGATTCTAAGAGCTTTAATCTTAAATCTTTTATTTGCAATAATCCAAAATATTATTTTCAAAAAAAATGATAACCAAAAACAATTCAATCGCACTGGTGTTGATTCGTTTAATGAGTACAATTTTACAAAGTTACTTTCTCGAATTTTTCAACAACTCATTAATCTCTTGAAGCATCACTATTTGGTTATTCAAGCGGTCTGTTTCAGTAGCTTTAGTTGAGTTCAATTTTTGAACAAAAAGAGTATAAAAATCAAATTCTAACATTTCAGAAATCAGAAGAAACTAGACCCATATCAATGGTTTTTCAAACACAAAATTTCTTGTTCAAGTTTCTCAATTTAACCCTACTCTGCTTCCTTGTTTTCAAACAATTGACTTACTGGTATCTCAAGTGCTTTAGAGATTGAAAACAGAATATCAATATTTGCCTTAGTTTTAGCATTTTCGATTCTTAAAACTGTTGAAAGATTAATGTCAGCCATATCAGCTAATTGCTGTTGGCTGATTTTTCTTTCTTCTCTCAATTTTCTCAAATTGATTCCGAATTTCTCAACTTCGATCGGATTATACACATAACAAAAATCGTTTTATAAAAAAAACCACATAGTGGCTATGTAGCCACATGATTATTATATTATATTTGCTAAATCTTAATTAAAACAGATGTAACTAAAATAAAGTTTCTAGTTATAACGTTTTAATTTAAGTTTTTAAAAAAAATAGAAATGTTTACACTATTCCTTTTGTTGAAAATTTCAAAAAAAACTGTGTCACTCCCGTTTTTATCATTATTCATATTTATCACAAAAGATTACCGTTTACAGAAATAACGACTTTCTTGAATTAACTCAAGAAGCATTAACGAATGCTGAAAAGAATTCATTTGAGAATATAAACATGAATAAAATAGTTGAATTAGCTAATGACCTTAAAATGTTAAAGATTAAAAAAAGAGAGTGCAGCAATATTCTCCTTTAGAAGTCGTAAAATAGTCTGTTTTGCTGACCAGATTGTAGTTTACGCCTTTACAAAGTTTAGTGTACCGAAAATATATTTTGTAAAGTCATTATTCATTAGAGTAGGTAATAATTTTTATCAAATTAAATATGAAAAAAGTAGATTCGAGCTTGTTCAATAAATTTGACAACTCAAAATTGAATTCTGCATCTAGCATCAAAGGTGGTGCGGATGGTGGTACAGCTCAAAACACTTGTACGGGTCCTGATACTGCACCAGATTGTGGAGACATTCAGGGTGCTTCTCATCTTGATACAGATGCCACTGCAACAACACTTGAGGACGACCATAATTGCATCTCAAAACCACCAGTGCCAGTTGATCCTGTTAGATAAGGATTCAATCAAAAAGGGGGGGTGAACTACCGTTCACTCTCTTTTAACAAAAGAATTTAAATACCTTTCATTAGTATTGATGGAAATTTATTCAAACTAATTATTCATGTCAAGAAATTATCGACTGTTTTTTAATGTACTGTGCTTTTACCTTATTTGTTTTAGCAGTTTTAGTCAGAATTTAAGTTATAAAATCTTTTCGGATTCGATCATTCCAATTGCTGAATCTAACTATGTGTTTTCTAAAGAAATTTATCTGAAATACCAGAAAAAATATTGCTACGATCCTTCAAATATTCACAACTTTTTAAGGTATGCGTTAAGTAATAATGATATTGATTTTTTCAAGAAGGAATCTATAAAACTTATGGATGCGGGCTTTAGATTCAAATACACTGATACGTTAATCCAAGTGCGAAACGAGGATACGTTCTACGAACTTATTTATCAAAATAAACTAAATGATTGGTTAGTTAAAGAGACGACTAAACGTTATCCTAAGTATTGGAAAAGTCATCCTAAAACAATTGAATATGAAATATTTATGTATTCACTTCTCGCTAAAGATCAATTAGTAATCAACTATGCAAACAATATAAAAAAAGAGGTTCTACGCGCAATCAAAGACAACCAACAAGATAGTACTTTATCTAAAGTAGTTGATACCGTAGCTACAGAAGTCTATATGAAAATGGATTTCAATAACATACAAGATATTGCAGCTCTCTGTCGGAAGAACGACAATCAACTTCCCACGAACTTTGACTGTCCCTATCTTTCAAGGTACATAGAACTAAGCTATTTCCATGTAATGAAAAATAGTAGGGGTAAATATCTTATTCAGACTTGGGACTTATTACACACTTACTTTGAAGATGCTTATGTAAAAGGTGTTATCAATGATGCTTTTTTCAGTACATACGATCATTATTTAGAAGTTTATTTCGGAAAGCAGTATTACGGAACTCGTTCGGAAAATGTCCCTATGATTGATCCTGATAGTTATCTTGAACGCAAACAAAGACTGGGATTATGATTCTTATAATATCAAGTACCGACGATGCGACCACCAACGACGTTATTGATTGGTTACGTCATTTTAATGCTGATTTTATCAGAATAAGTGATGAATCTAAAATAAAGCTGTTGCAATCGAAAATCAATAACAAGGAAACAGATGTCTTACTTGAGATAAATGGACAGCAATTATGGTTAAGTACTATTACTTCATGTTGGTATAGACGCAGTTGGTTCGGAATAAGCAAATGGATAATGAAATCCGCTGATGAGGAATTGAATTATGGTATAAACAGACAACTATTTGAGGAAAATAGTTATTTAGAAGATTTCATAGAAAACTATCTTAAAGAGCGAATGCTTAATTTTAAAGATGACAATAAGTTGAATAAACTTACAGCTTTAAAATTTGCTGTTGAAGTTGGTTTAAAAATACCTGATTCTATTGTCACAACTCAAAAAGAAGAAGCTATTGAGTTTGCTAAAAATCACGATTTTCATATTATATCGAAGAATTTCTCTCCAGGCATTTTTGCATACTACAAGGAGTTTCTAGTCGCTACCCTGACATTGGAAATAACTAAAGGAATGCTTGAAGATTTACCAGAATCATTTCATCCGATCTTATTCCAAAAGCAGATAGACAAAGAATTTGAACTACGAATATTCTATTTGAATGAAGAAATGTTTTGTTGCGCTATAATGTCGCAAAATGATGAGGCTACAAAAGTTGATTTCCGAAATTATAATTTTGAAAAAGCTAATCGAACGCCACCTTTTGAATTACCGACAGAATTAAAAAGGCAACTTATAACACTAATGAATAAATTGAATTTAAACTCAGGTTCTATTGATCTTTTAGTAAATGATGCAGACGAATTCATTTTCTTGGAAGTTAACCCGATAGGTCAATTTAGTCAAGTGTCTAGTCCTGGGAATTATCAATTAGAAAAAAAGGTAGCTGATTCACTTATTTACAATAAACATGAAAGAAAAAATCGAGAATCTGTTAAAAGAGCAAGTTAATCTGCCGTTTTACCTGAAATATGCGAAACTCTCAGAATCTAGTAAAAATAAGATGTTACGCAGAAAACATACCTCATCTAATACTTATCAGACAGATAAGTATTTTGTTCGTGAAAATTACAAACCAATTATTTGAGTATGAAGGTGCATAAATGGATGGAAGAGGTGCGGATTGTTCGCGGTTACAACCGTTCTGTACTATACGATTTGAATAGACAGGATTTCCAGTTTGTTCCAACTGAATTCTCCGCTTTAGTAAAGAAAATTGAAGGTGTTAATTTGCCTGAATTATCTGAAAGCGAACAAATTTGGTACGATAAAATGGTTCAAGAAGAGTATTTTTTTCTTATTAATAAATCTATATTTCCGCATTTTAAAACACTTTCATTAGACTGGGAACACCCTAGTTATATCATGAATGCTATCGTTCATGATTCCAATTATTTAGGCAAATCAATTCAGTTAGTCGAATCACTAATTTGTAAATATTTACTTGTCATAGTAGAAGATGTTGAACGAATTGAAAAAATAATGATCCAGTATTTTTCTGAATCTAATTTTCACAAAGTTGATTTTCTTGTAAACAAAACGTTTGACTCAGAAACCTTAACGGAGCTATATTTCAAATTCCCCGTTTTAGGAATAGTAAAACAGGGAATAGTAAATGAGATAAGGGAAACAAAGATCGTTAATATCAATTCCCGTTATTTTATGGAAACACAGAAATTCAATGCTTATTTCAACCGTAAAATTTATTTTGATATTGATGGAAATTTGAAAAATGCCCCTGAATGCACTGAGGCTTTTGGCAACATTAAGGAGATAGAAAATAAAGAAGCGTTAAAAGAGATTATTTCAACTGCATCCTTTCAGAAATATTGGAATGTTGGTCATGATTCCATTTCTAATTGTAGTGAATGCGAATTACGGTATATGTGCTTTGATTCCCGCGTACCCAAACAACGTAAAAATGGGGAATGGTATCATGAAACTGAATGTGAATACAATCCATATATTTCAAAGTGGAAAGATGATAATGGGTTTCATAGTTTGTCTGAATGTGGAATAATTGATAATGCAGATGAATTTTCGATCAACCATAATCAGGTTTCAAAAATAAACGCTGAAATCTGGAAGGAATGAAAAAGTTCCCTTTTTATCATCAACCTGATGTTATGGATTGTGGCCCCACTTGTTTGAGAATGATTGCCAAACATTACGGTCGTAAAATTTCTTTAGAAAAACTAAGACGGTTGTCTGAGACAACAAGAGAAGGTAGCAGCTTGCAATCAATAGGTGATTCAGCAGAGCATATTGGTTTTAGAACATTGGCTGTAAAAGTAACATACAAGCAATTTGCTATAGATGCCCCATTACCATGTGTGTGTTTTTGGAATGAAAGACACTTCGTAGTAGTTTATAGGATTGAAAAAGGTAAAGTTTATATAGCAGATCCCGCTCATGGATTATTAACTTATAGTGTTAAGGAATTTTTAGAAAATTGGATCGGCAAACAAGCAAATGAAAATACGGAAGAAGGCATTGCATTACTGCTTGAACCTACGCCAAGTCTATCTTTGGTTGAAGATGATGATAAACCACCAAAACGAAATTTTTCTTATTTATACCGTTATCTTTTCCGCTATAAGCGATTGCTTTTTCAACTTGGATTCGGATTATTTGCTGTAAGTATATTGCAACTTATTTTTCCATTCTTAACACAGAGTATCGTAGATATTGGGATTCAAAATCGTGACATTCATTTTCTTTACCTTGTTCTTATTGGTCAACTATTCGTTTTTATAGGAAGAAGCGCTATAGAAGTTATTCGAAGTTGGGTTTTATTACACCTGAGCGCACGTATAAATATTTCTTTGGTATCAGAATTCTTAATCAAGTTAATGAAATTGCCTATTTCCTTTTTCGACGTTAAAATGACAGGGGATTTAATGCAACGGATTGGAGACCATCAACGAATAGAACAACTTTTAACTAACCAGTCTTTGAACGTACTTTTTTCAGCATTCAATTTCGTGGTTTTTGGTATCGTACTCGCGATATATAGTGTCCCTGTTTTCTTGATTTTTTTAATCGGAACGACAGTATATTTCTTATGGGTTAATCTTTTTCTAAAAAAACGTAAAGACCTAGATCGTAGGCGTTTTACTCAAATGAGTGAGGAACGAAGTAAGATTATGGAATTGATTGCAGGGATGCAGGAAATTAAACTCCACAATGCTGAAAGAAAAAAAAGATGGGGATGGGAATATATTCAAATTCGTTTATTTAAGTTACAATCTAAGAATTTACGCCTTGAACAAATTCAAAGCAGTGGTGCTTCGTTTCTTAATGAACTTAAAAATATTATTATCAGTTTTTACACCGCGAAATTAGTAATTGATGGTCAATTGACTTTGGGAATGATGCTTTCAGTTTCATACATTATTGGGCAATTGAACGCTCCAATAGGACAGTTTTTAGGATTCATATATTCGTTGCAAGATGCCCGTATGTCATTAGAACGATTGGAAGAAATTCACAATAAAGCAGATGAAGAACCAACGAATGAAAATCGTTTAAATGAATTGCCAGATGACCGAACAATCAAATTGGAAAATGTTAGTTTTCGATATGGGGGTTCTGATAAATTGGTTTTAGAAAATATAGACCTCACTATTCCAGCCAATAAAATAACTGCAATTGTTGGAGCAAGTGGAAGCGGGAAAACAACTCTCATGAAATTACTCCTTCGTTTCTACGAACCTATAGATGGGAAAATTAAAATAGGCGATTCCGAATTAAATACATTTACTCAATACGTTTGGCGTGAAAACTGTGGATCAGTAATGCAAGACGGATTTATTTTTAATGATACGATTGCTCATAATATTGCAATTGGTGATGATCGTATTGATAAAACAAAACTCAAACAAGCCATTCATATTGCGAATATCAGAGAATTTATAGAAGAATTGCCATTGAGTTACAATACCAAAATTGGTGCTGAAGGAATGGGAATAAGCGGAGGGCAAAAACAACGCGTTTTAATTGCTCGCTCGGTTTATAAAAATCCTTCATTTCTGTTATTTGATGAAGCTACGAGTGCCTTGGATGCGAACAATGAGAAAATCATCATGGAAAACCTCAATACTTTTTTCAAAGGTCGAACAGCTGTTGTGATTGCACACAGATTGAGTACGGTTAAAAATGCCGACCAGATTATAGTTCTTGATAAAGGACAAATCATTGAGAAAGGAACACATAGTGAATTATTGGCATTAAAAGATAGTTATCACAACCTTGTGAAAAATCAGTTGGAATTAGAGAAAATTGAAATAAAGCCCAACAACGAATAGTCATGGAAGAAAACAAGGAAATAGAAATTGATCTGAAAAGCGAACCCATGAATGAAATGCTTTCGCATCCTCCTTCATGGATTATTCGTTCAGGAAACGGGCTTTTTTTGTTGGTTTTAGTACTCATGATTGGTTTATCATGGCTCATTGAATATTCCGATGAAATTAAAGGCGAAGTAATGGTTACAACGTCTCAACCACCCATTGAATTGAGTAATCAACTCTATGTACAATTAAAATCAATTGCAGTATACGATCAACAAAACGTAACAAAGGGGCAATTGCTTGTGCAATTCGATAACCAAGCAAAAACAGAAGATATTGAAAAAGCGAATCGTTACCTTGATAAGCTTACAATCCTGAACTTGCAAAATAAAACAACTATTCCCGTTTATTCCGAGAAATTGCAACTTGGAACTTTTCAAGAACCGTGGACAATGCTTGAAACACGAATTGTAGAATGGAACAGTACGTTTAAATCCAATGTCTTAAACGAACAATTGTTATCCATTCAGCGCGAAATAATCTACCGAGAACGTTTACAAACCATAGCAAGCCTACAACTAAAGCTGTCTGAAAGTGAATACACACTCATTGAAGAAGAATTAAAATCCAGTGAGCGTTTAGCCCAAGAAAGTGCCATTTCAAAACAAACCTTAAACCAAGATAAACGCTCGGAAACACAAGCGATGCAAGGTGTTCAATCTCAAAAAGAACAGTATGTTCAAAACCTCATTCAACTGAATACACTTCGCAGTCAATCACTTCAATTAAAACACGACAACGAACAAAAGCAACAACAATTGTTGTCAGGTATTAACCTTGCACTGGTGACACTGAAAAACCAGTTTATTGAATGGAAAAAAAGTGCGGTTTGGATTGCCCCTTGCAACGGAAAAGTATTGTTCAATAAACAATTGCAGATCAATCAATTTTATGGTGCGAACCAAGCTACCTTGGTTGTTGTTCCGAATGGAAATAGTTATATCGCAACGGCAATAATAGAAAGCACTGGAGCGGGTAAAGTGAAAATTGGACAAAAAGCATTCATTGAATTGCTGGACTATCCAACAGCAGATTACGGAATGATTGAGGGCATTGTAACCCATATTACACACAT
>JAYSRF010000128.1:0-10867 GCA_043721195.1 Fluviicola sp.
CATATACAAAAACGCCCGATTCAAAGAATTGCGTGATAAATACGACCGCATGAAGCTGCTGCTTGAAGAGCCTTTACCAAGTGTTTACTGCATTGATCAAGCAGAACCTAATTACAAAAAAGTATCTCCTTCTTTTTCGCTCAATATACTTTTAGGAGCAGTAATTTTCTTTATTCTTGCCTTAACCATTCGTCTTATTCTTGATAAATGGGCTTCTTTTTCGAAGGAAATTAATTAAAATGAACACCTTAGAGCGAAATAGAAGCAATTGGATCATTCTTTCTATCACAGTATTTATCGTTCTATGCGCTGGATATTATTATAGAAACATTGAACAAACATCATTGGTACTTGCTAGTATCTGCGGTGGAATTCTGTTGCTTGGATTGTTGTTTTTTCATTTTAGTTGGTTCTACTTATTGCTCATCGCGGTGATCCCAATTTCTGTCGATTTAGATATTTTAATTGGTTCAAGGCTGAATTTTCCTTCCGAAGGCTTATTAATACTAGCACTTCCAGTTTTAATGCTCTTCAATCAATCCTACAGAAACGCAACCATTCGTGTTATCAAACACCCTATTTCAATACTAATAGTAGCAGATTTATTGATTGAATTGGTTACTTCTTTAACTAGTACGCACATTGATGTTTCTCTGAAACGTATCTTGATCCGATTTCTGTTTATTGCAGGTTTTTATTTGATATATCAACTCATTTCTGATCAAAAAAAACTCATTTACCCATGGCTTTTTTACGCGATCGGATTATTTCCTGTAATTGTGTTTACCTTGATGAATCACTACTCCCACTTCTTTGATCCACGCGTAGTCTTTAATATTTGTGCTCCTTATTTCAACGATCATACGGTTTATGGAGCCTGCTTAGCCTTTATCATTCCCATTTTAGTCGTTGTATTGATCAAACGTAAACTCTTTTCATTGAATAAACGCAAAACCATCCTTCTATTTAGTTTGTTTTTGGTGATTTTGCTTTCTGAAATATTAGCCCTTTCACGAGCAGCCATCATTAGTTTAGTTGTTGCGTTCGTATTTGCATTATTACTCTACTACAAAATTAAATTCAGCGCTATAATCGTTAGTCTCGGTCTTTTATCGGTCGTGTTTTGGGTGGTGAAAGACGAGGTGTATGAAAGTGTTCAGCAAAATGAAGCCGTGAGTAATGATGGTGAAATTTCCAATCACTTTTCATCCGTTACGAATATCAAATCAGATGCATCCAACTTGGAACGCATCAATCGTTGGGTGTGCGCATGGCGCATGTTTGAAGAACGACCTTTAATTGGTTACGGCCCTGGAACCTACCAATTTGAATACAACCAATTTCAAACACTGGTCAACAAAACCTATATTTCCACCAATACCGGCGACCGTGGGAATGCACATTCAGAATATTTAACGTATTTGAGTGAAACGGGAATTTTTGGCTTCATCATCTTTCTCTTAACCGTTTTTACAGCTGTTTTCTATGGAATGCAAAACCATTACGAATTGTCGGACCCTTTGTTAAAAGCAATCAATTTAGGTGTTTTATTGGGATTAATCACCTTTTTCTTTCATGGATTGGTGAATTCATTCATCGATCAAAGTAAAATGGCATTTTTGTACTACACGGCTTTAGGAACGATTGTTATGATCAACCAAAAATTGAAGAATAAATCAATTCATCATGTGGAAGAAACGACTTCGGAAAACGATTAAAACCCTACTTCGAATTGGTTTAATACTGCTGATTACATTGGTGTTATTTGAGGTGGCTTATCGTTATCAGTGGATTGATTTTTACAAATCAGAATGGCAATTTCACACAAAAAATAAGTCTCCAAACGCAAACCAACAACAAGTACTCGTATTTGGCGATTCATTTACTGCTGATGCAAACGGTTGGATTGCTGAATGGGAGAAAAATGATTCCACCAAATTGATCTGGAACGCAGCTCTTCCTGGAATTGGACCAGAAACCCAACGGTTGATTTTCCAACAACGTATTGCTGAAGTCAATCCACAATTGGTGATCATTCAATTGTATGTTGGAAATGACTTATACGACAATCAGAAACCTGTCAATTGGAGTAACTATTCCTTTGGTCGTAATCTATTTTGGTCATTGAGTAATCAATTTCGGGTGCTCAATTTTGTGAATTACCGATTGGGACAATTCAGTAGTTCAGGTTTAGATCGATCTACGACAAAGAAGGATGATGCTTTTGACGTAAAACGCTATTCAGAGCGTACCAAATTATACATAAAAGGTGACGGAAACTATCCAGCCAATTCCATTTTACTCAGTGAAGATATGGTAGATGAATTTGAAGAGTTGAAAGCCGATTTACTGGAGATGAAAGCACAACTTCCTGCTAATTGTCAATTAAAAATTCTAATTATACCTGATTGTACGCAGGTTCACCGCAAATACATTCGACGTTACCGAAGATTGGGTTCAAAACTAACTACTGCATGTTTACAGGAAAGCAGTTGGAGTAAGGCATTAAAAAATGCTGGGTTTGAACTAATAGATCCATTATCTCATTTTCAACAATTGGAACAAAAAGGAACGACGTTGTATTTTGAAAATGACCCACATCTTTCGGCAATTGGTCAACAAGAACTCGCTATCTTTATACAGCAAGAACTCGCTAAATGATCATTCGAAAACTCTACTTAAAAAGTAAATGGAAACTGCAAGATGGTCTCAATAATTTTGGGTTCCCCATGCGTTTCAAGCCAATTCCAGGTTCAGTGCGTGTTCTGTGTTTTCATGGTATTTGCGATGACGATACAGCTTTCATCAATGGGCGTTTTATGCATGAGAGTCAATTTCGTGTGTTAATCGAAGCCTTGCAAAAACGATGTAACATTATTCATTTAGATGATTTTCTGGCAAAACGATTCGAGCCAACAAAACTCAATATCTTATTGACCTTTGATGATGGTTATCAGAACAATCAGGATCTAGTACTTCCAATCATTGAAAAATTGAATGTCCCAATTACCTTATTCGTAACCAGTCGAGAAGAACGTCCACTTTGGGCAGATTTAGTAGACATCTTGCAAGCGAAAAAGGTGAAATTAACCGAAATAGAAGCCGTTTTCCCTGAAATTGCACGACTTTCAAATCACGCAATCAAACAATGGATCCCAACCCTTTCATTGGATCAAATAGAACAATTAACCAATTTACTTTACAGCATTTCTGAACCTCATTTAGCTGATAAAAAAGTGTTTTGGGAATTAATCAGTCGAGCTAACCTTGAATCATTGGCGAAACATCCCTTGGTTTCCATTGGCAATCACAGTGCAAATCATCTTGATTTCACTGAATTGACACCTCACGAAATGAAAGCTGAATTAGATTCATGTGAAAATTACCTTGAATCAATTGGTTCAAAACACCCTTCAATTGTTGCTTATCCTTATGGAAGAAATACTACTGAAACAGCAAATCTGTTAATCGAATGGGGATATCACACGCAATTTATTACAGAAAAACATACTGATTCACCTCCAGCAATGATCGAACGTTTAGTGGTAAATCCATTTATTTCCTTGAGAAATCAACTCAAAGCTATTGAACATGGAGGCTACTGAAATTCAATATAGCTTCTTGAATGAGAGTCATCTGGATGCACTTTCAGCAGTGTATAACGCCATTTTCGGAAAAACGACTTCCCCCGATCATTTTAGGACGAAATACGGACTTGAAAATCCAGAAAGAATCCAATACAGTAGTGTGGCCTTGCTCAATAACAAGATCATTGGTTTTTTTGGTTTCATTTTACAAGAATTCGAAAGTTATGATTCAACGAACCGATTAGTCGTTTTGCAAGGATGTGATTTTTTTGTAACCAAATCGTTTAGGAAGGGTAAAGTAAGTAAAAACATATTTGATCATTCTATTGAACTAGCAAAACAACATAGGATACCTTATATCTATGGATTTCAAAGCAATCAATCATACAATACCTGTAGGACATGGGGATTTTTAGACGGGAATCATTTTCAGCGTTTTCACGTACCTGTTGTTTCAAAATACACAGCTGGCATCATTCGAAAACTAGGCTTGGAAAATCTTAAAACCAGTCAACTGGAACGTTTGGTGAGAAAAAATCCATCGTTGAAACCATTACAGCAGTTGAATCGAGTTCAAGGTCATTTTACCAATAACCTTGCTTTTGATTTTTTCGAGCAGAAGCGATATTTCAACTACTATCAACTAGAACTCAATGGTTGTGTACTTTACCTCAAGTACGATCGGATTCTCTCTGTTGGTTTATGTCATTTCACAGAAAAAGCGGAGCCTGAAAAACTAGTACAATCATTAAAGCGATTGGCTCGTAAGTGTTTGATTCACGAAATTGTTTTTCATTTGCAAGGTGATTCCAAAGAAGTAACTCTTTTACAAACCTACTTACCTGCTTACCCTTCGTTTAAAATAAGTTACTTCACCATTGGTCCTTCTTCAGTTGAATTTTCAGCCATTCAATTGAATTACATGGATATGGATGTTTTTTAATCTTCCTTGTTCGGATCGTGAAACACCAAATTAAAAAACGAACCATCTTTATAAATGTATTCATCAACCAAACCTTGTGAACCATAAGGAAGGGTAATCAAGTTATCTTCTAGGAAAATGCCAAATTGCCCAAATAGGTTTCCTACCAATTCAGATAAACCATTGCTATAGCGATAAATATGAATATTCACTACAGAAAAATCAGGTGAGTCGACTACCATAATTTCTGGTAAACCATCCTTATCAAAATCGTATTCGTACACACTAATCATAAGGCTTTCAGAATCATAATCTTCCAAAATGAGCAATTGATTGCCTATCTTATTGTGAATTGCTTGTACATATAGATTACTTTGAAGGATAGAAATACTTATTTCGTCTCCGCCGGAAAGTGTTCCATTTACTCGATTCACATCATCTTCAACATTCCAGGTAGCAATCAGTTTTGCTTTGCCAATGACTTCAAATGGAGCACCATCAATGGACAACGCGCAGTTGGTAACAAAACAAATAAGTATCGTAGCAATAATTGATTTCATGTATCAGTATTTAGATTACTACGAATATAGTTGTTTCAATTCAATAATTGGAAGTCAAGAAAAACGTTGAGGCAAGCATAAAACGATAAACCTTAGTTCTACTAAACGTATTAAAATCCGTTGTGAATAAATTCAGTAATGGGTTGTAGCATTTAACCTAAACCTAAAATCCCATTATTTCTCAACCAGAACCCGCATTTTATTAATCACTTGCACGTACAATTCTTCATAAATTGGCAATACTTCTTTCAATGAGAATTTATGTGCTTGTGCCAATGCTTGTCCTCTGAATTGATTCAGTAATTTATCATCTGAAAGTAGATGAACAGCGTGTTTCGACATGTCTTTTACATCACCAACATCGGATAAAAATCCAGAAAAACCGTGCTCATTTACCTCTGGAATTCCACCTGTATTCGAAGAAATCACAGGAACACCTTCCGCCATTGCTTCCAAAGCTGCTAAACCAAAACTTTCAGTCTCGGATGGTAATAAGAACAAGTCGGCGATCTCTAAAATCGGACCTGTTTCTCGCACTTTTCCTGTAAAAATGATTTTATGGCAAATACCCAAATCACGCGCCATACGTTCAATAAACGGACGTTCTGGACCATCGCCACCTAAGATGAGTTTCGCTGGGATTTGCTTCTGAACTTCATTAAAAACAGCTACCACATCTTCAATTCTTTTAACTTTTCTAAAATTGGAAATGTGACACAAAATGCGCTCATGATCTTGTGCGTAATGTCTGCGTTTTTCTAAATCTATTGGTTTCAATTCTGCTCTCGCTTCAATGAAATTGGGAATCACATGAATTTCGCGTGTTGTATCAAAATGCGTATAAGTATCTGCTCTCAAACTTTCAGAAACAGCCGTAACCGCATTGGAAGCATTGATGCAAAAAGTAATCACTGGTTCAAATGATGGATCTTTTCCTACCAAGGTAATATCAGTTCCGTGTAAGGTTGTTATAAATGGAATATCAATGCCTTGCGTATGCAAAATTTGTTGTGCCATAAACGCTGCTGATGCATGTGGAATAGCATAATGTACATGTAATAAATCCAATTTTTCGTATTTCACCACATCGACCATTTTACTTGCCAATTCTGTTTCATACGGTTGAAATTCAAACAAGGGATAATCACTTACAGCTACTTCATGGTAAAAAATATTTTCACGAAAACTACCTAAACGAACAGGTTGTGAATAGGTTATAAAGTGAATTTGATGACCTTTTAAGGCCAATGCTTTTCCTAATTCTGTAGCAACAACGCCACTTCCACCGAATGTAGGATAAAGTACGATTCCTATTTTCATTTGTTGTCTTTTCTTCTAGTAATGTGTACATTCTAATCGTTGCTGATTCGATTATATACCAGCATTGATTCTTCGCTCTTTGTATTGTTTACGGGTAAAACACCCTTTCTATTGTTTAAAGTTAATGCTATTCAAACTGATCTCTGTTAAAATATGGTAACACTTCAACTATTTCTTCGCTTCCGCCAATGCTTCGTAAATAACCCGTTGAATTTCAGTACGAATTCCCATATTGGTGATTTTCCAATTATCAGCATCAGGATAAACGCGATTGGATAAAAAGACATAATTCACACCGAATTCAGGATCTGCCCACGCCAATGTTCCAGTGAAACCTGAATGCCCGAAACTCGAAGATGAAACCAAGGATGAAGTTGGTCCACCTTTTTTGTCTACCGTTGGTTTGTCAAAACCTAAACCTCTGCGATTACTAGGGCAATACTGGCAACGAGTAAATTGTTCCACAACGCTTTTGTCAATCAAACTAAAGGTTCCAACTTGTCCTTTATTCAGTAAAACCTGCATCAAAGCGGCTAAATCGGTTGCATTGGAAAACAATCCTGCGTGACCTCCTACTCCACCAATCATGGCTGCTCCTGGATCGTGTACATAACCATGAATGATTTGTTTGCGGAATTCTTTGTCATTCTCTGTTGGTACAATTTCACTTAAGCTGAATTTCTGCAAGGGCAAATAGGTCATTCTTCGTAAACCCAATGGTTTGAAAATGTTACTTTGCACATATTGATCTTGCGTTTGTCCACTGATTCGCTCAATGTAGGCTTTGAAAAAATAGTAGCCTAAGTCAGAATATTCGTATTTTTTCTGACCTGATAATGATGCAGAAACAATGGCTTTGTACATCGTTTTTCGGTAATCATCTTGAATCCAAATTCCATCAGAAACAGGAGTGGAAAAACCTTCTTTCTTCGTGGTGCTATAAATGCTTGGTTTTAAAACGCCATCTGTCATGGTTGATTTATAGAATGGAATCCACGGTGTTAAACCCGCTTGATGTGTCAATAGATCATTGGCTTTTAATTGAGCGTAGTCTGTACCTCCAACCAATTCAGGAACCAATTCACCCAAGGATGCATTTACATCAAATTTACCATCCGATTTGAGTTTCATCAATGACATGGTGGAAGATGCAATTTTTGTAATCGAAGCAATGTCATACAAATGGTCGTTGTTGATTGAATCTCCTTTTTCGTACATGGTTGTACCATACGATTTTTGTAAAATGACCTTTCCTTTAATGGCCACAACAATCTGACAACCGGGTAATGCTTTTGAGCGAATCGCATTGTCTACGATGGCATCAATTTCTGCCATTTTTGCAGATGAAATACCCAATTCTTCTGGAACAGTGTACTTTAATCGACCATTTCCTTTAACAGCCAATCCTGCGCCTTTTTTCCACGTATCGTTAATCGCGATCTCGAGTTTACCATTGACATCAAAAGCACCAAAAATGAACTGACCTACACGGTCTTGTGCCAAATCGTGATTTTCATACGCCATAATACACGCATCAATAGTAGCTGGCAATTGTGGAGTTGCAGCAAGAACCAATGGATTTCCAAAAAAGCTAGCAATCACTGTCGCTTCTGTAGGTAACATCGCCGCTACTTTCGTCCAATCACCAAAACCGTAATTATCTTTTGCCCGTTGTCCATTCGAGTGAAAATCAGCTAAAATAATCGCTGTACCATCCCATGATATATTTTTCATACGCTCAACCGCTTCATCTACTGTAAAAAAGTGATGGTGTTCAATTTTCGCATAGCGGTCTACACTTTCGTGAAAAGATGTGGCGTGAATTCCGATGCTAATGCGTACTATTTTCCGATCCAATCGATCAAGTGGCAAGGCGTTGTTCTCGTTTTTCAATATGACCATCGCTTTTTCATACACCTGTGCGCACGCTAATTTCCGTTCGATGGAAATGTCTTTGCGTTTCACCATTGGTTTGTGAATAATGGCTTTGTATTTCGCCCGCAAAACTTGTTTGCAACGCGCATCGATTTCCGAAACTTCTAAATCTCCTGAATCTACTTTCTTGCGAATCAACTGAATGGCTTCATTAACTGATTCGGGATACAACAAAATATCACAACCAGCAATGTAGGCTTTTGCTACTACTTCCGATTTACCATATTTCTCCGAAACGGCTTTCATATTCAACGCATCAGAAATGATCAATCCTTTGAAATTCAATTCCTTACGCAAACAACCTTGAATAACTTTCTTCGATAAACTACTGGGTGTTCCTGAATTATCCAACGAAGGAACATTCAAGTGTGCCACCATTACAGCGCTTGTTCCTGCAGCAATTCCGCTTTTAAAGGGTACAAAATCAATGGATTTAAATTCAGCTTCCGAATGTGTAACGGTTGGTAATTCCAAGTGTGAATCGGCATCTGTATCTCCATGACCAGGAAAATGTTTGATGCATGAAAGAACATTTTGACCTTCCATTCCTTGAACAAAGGCGGTAACGTGTTTCGAAACATGAGCTGCATCTGATCCAAAAGCCCTGAAACCAATCACTGGATTTTTCGGATTACTATTGACATCCGCAACTGGTGCAAAACTCAAATGAATGCCCATTTGGTCGCACTCAATTGCCATGTATTCTCCCATTTTTTTGGTCAAAGCGACATCGTTTGCTGCGCCAATTGTTTGTGCATAAGGAAAACGTTCTTCCCCAAAAATGCGCATGGCTATTCCCCATTCAGCATCCATTCCAATTAACAATGGAACTTCCGATTTTTGTTGAAAACGGTCAATGGCGTTGGTTAAGTTCTCACGTTCACCTTGAAAGAAAATAATTCCCCCAATTTTATCCGTAACAACTTGCTCTTCAATTTCTTTTAAATGACTTTCACCTTTATTGGACCAACACGCCACCATAAACGATTGTGCAATCTTTTCTTCAACTGTCAATTGTGACAATTGTTGATTGACCCATTTTTCTTCTTCTGGATCAATCCGTTTTGATTTTTTAGGATTGTTGGAAGACTTCGAACTAAATCCAGTTGATAATGCAATAACAGAGATCACAATCAATAAGGAAAGAACCGCAATCGGTCGGAAAAACTTCATGTAAAACATTTTTACAAAAATAATGCAATATCGAACAGACTGACGCATTGTCAGCAGGAAAAAAGTGGAACGGGAATTGTCCGTAAGACACTTGAAAAGTCAATATTAGTCGTATTTTTGGGAATTAGCTTGATAAATTAGGTCGATAATGTTTGTTAAAAGGGTCAATAACGATCTAACTGGATTTAGCGAGAATACTATATTTAAGCTTTTTACACAAAAAAATAGTTGAAATTGATTCGAAGAAGTCAAAAACAAAATAAAAGAATTTCAAAGCAGTTGAATAAATAAGATGTCAGAACTCATTCGTTTACTTCCCGATCACATTGCCAATCAAATTGCTGCTGGTGAAGTTGTGCAACGACCTGCTTCCGTAGTGAAAGAATTGGTTGAAAACAGCATTGATGCTGGCGCAACAAAGATTGATGTGTTTGTAAAGGATGCGGGTAGAACGTTGATTCATATTGTTGACAATGGAAAAGGAATGTCACCATTGGATACACGCATGTGTTTTGAACGTCACGCGACAAGTAAAATTCAACATGCCGACGATTTGTTTGCGCTCACAACCAAAGGATTTCGAGGCGAAGCACTAGCTTCCATTGCTGCAATTGCACATGTAACAGTTAAAACGCGTCGTTCTAGTGATGAATTAGGAACAGAATTAACCATTGAAGGAAGTCAGATCAAAAAACAAGAACCTGTTCAAGCGGCAGTTGGCTCGTCTTTCGAAGTGCGTAATTTGTTTTACAATGTTCCTGCTCGTCGCAATTTCCTGAAATCCGATAATGTTGAATTCAAACACGTTATTGATGAATTTGAGCGCATTGCACTCGCACATCCAGAAATTACCTTTCGGTTGATCAATAACGATCAAGAGGTCTATCATTTATTGCCTGGGATGATCCGCAAACGCATAGTGGATATTTTTGGAAGGAATTACAATGACAAATTGGTTCCCGTCAATGAAAGCACAGATATTGTTCGCATTGAAGGATTTGTGGGGAAACCAGAAGCCGCTAAAAAAACACGAGGCGATCAGTTTTTATTTGTCAACAATCGTTTTTTTAGAGACAATTACTTTAACCACGCCGTTAATTCAGCATTTGAACAACTGCTTCCGGGGAAAGTGTTCCCAAGTTATTTCCTCTTCTTAGAAATTGATCCAAAACAAATAGATGTCAATGTACATCCTACAAAAACGGAAATCAAATTCGAAGAAGACAAAGCAATTTATTCCATTTTACGAAGTGCCATACGATTGGGCTTGGGGAAATTCAATATCTCACCAACACTTGACTTTGACCGTGAAAGTGAGTTTGATTTACCGCTTTCATTTATTGGAACACCAGCCATTGAACCAACCATTC